>NZ_BAFM01000020.1 GCF_000334895.1 Halococcus agarilyticus
GCGAAGTCGAGGAACTCCACCGCGTCGGCCCCGAGCACCTCGCCGGACGCCCGGGCCTCGCGCTCGCGGACGTCGGCGATCTCGGCCTCGGTGTCGGCCCCGAGACCGCCGTACTCGCCGCGGGTCATGTGGGCGATCGTCACCCTGTCGCCACGGGCCGCGTGCTTCGCGAGCGTTCCGCCACAGAAGATGTCGGCGTCGTCCGGATGGGCGACGATCGCTACCACGTGCATACCAAAGCGTGCGGAAACCGGCCACAAATAGATTGTGATCGATGAAGCGGTGGAAAAACTAGTTCCGGCCGCGGCTCGACGCTACTCGACGTTCGCGACGATGCGATCGATCACGTACTCGGCCTCGCCCTCGTCGAGGCACATCGGATTCACGACGATTTCGCCGTCGGGGAGGTCGTCGGTGCCGACGTACACCCGAGGGTCCTCGTCGCGGAGCGTGCGCGCGAGCTCGGTCGCGTCCATCCCCAGGTCGCTCGCCTCGACGTCGACGACGACCTCCGGGGCGACACTCGTACCGTTGGGGCTCGTCACCCGTACGTCGAGCCCAGTTTCAGTGAGTCGCTCCGCCATCGCCTCAGCAGTATCGATCCAGTTCGCTTCGAGCCGGCCGTGATCCTCCTCGACGAACAGCTCGAGTGCACGGATCGCGCCGACGAGTTCTTCCTTCCCGACCTTCAGCGGCCGGCCGATGCCCTGGCGTGGCACGCCGTCGAGCCGATCGCGGTCGATGAGATCGGTCGGCGGGTCCCAGAGGTCGTTCGCGACGTGCATGTCGAGGTGCTGGGCCGCGATCGATTCGATGTACTCGCGCTTGCCCGCGACGAACCCGGTGGTCTGGGGCCCGCGGATCCCCTTCCCGCCGCTGAACACCACCATGTCCGCGCCCGTCTCGACGAACCGCGAGAGGTTCTCGCGCGGCGGGACCTCGGCCGCAGCGTCCACGATCACCGGCACGTCGTTCTCGTGGGCGATCTCGACGACCGACGCCAGCGATGGCTGGGTGTAGGATTTCTGTATGTAGCCGACGGCGACCGTCTCGTCGGTGATCGCGCGATCGAGCTGCCACGGCTCGACGTCGGTCGCACCGGTGCCGAGGTGGCGGTCGTTGGTACCGACGTCGACGATCGTCGCGCCGGCAGTCCGGAACGCGTGGTCGTAACCCGTCCGGTGAGTGCGGGGCATGACGATCTCGCTCGGCACATCGGACGTGTCCGGGAGGGCGTTCATCACGCCGACGTCGTGGCCCGCGATGGCGGCCGCCGCACACAGCAACAGCCCCGCGCTCGCACCGCTGGTGACGTAGCCCGCCTCCGCATCCGTGACGTCGGCGATCACCGTCGAGGCCCGCGCTTCGAGCTCGCCGATCTCGACGAACTCGTCGGCGGCCCGCCGCATGGCGTCGAGCGCCGCCGGTCGGATACGGCTCCCGCCGATACGGGTCTTCGTCCCCGCTGCGTTCACGACGGGCGTCACGTCCAGCTCGCGGTAAACGGAGTCGCCTTCGTACATCGTCCAACGATGTGCGCCCTCGCTGTCAGTAGTAATAATCATTGTGGTCAGATTGCTTCGGCACTAAACGGGCAAGTCACGCCCATCCCGGCCGCAGTTCTCGACTACTGCGACCGGCAGCGACAAAGCGATACGTCTCCACTACGAGCCGCTCGCTTCATATTTCACGTCTGTCTCTAGTGTTTGTAACCCAAGACGCTAATAGTTCTCACGATAATAGTGGTGATACAATCCGGGTAGATCGCGCTGAAACTGTGGATGGCCGATGTATGCGTCGACAAATTCGGTTACCGGCGACGTTGCGATTCGACCGGCCATATCGTCGTCACCCACCTGGACCGCTTCGGTGCGTTGCAGTCGGCGGTGATCGTCGGCAAAACCCGAACGGGCTAAGCAAGATGCATCATCAACACGAAATCGTCCAGTTCCTGTCCGCATCGCCTCACCGGCTCCGGCTTCTCGAACACTTGCGGGAAAACCCATGTTCGCCTTCCGACATTACCGGGGCGCTCGATCTCTCCCGTCGTAGCGTCCAGCGCAACCTATCGGCGTTGGCCGATCAAAACTGGGTCACGAAGACCGACGGGAGCTATCAGCTCACGACCAGCGGCGCGCTGGTTGCGCTGCAGTACACGACGTTCCTGGAGGTGCTCAAAACGATCGAGCGGTGTGAGCCGTTCCTCGCCCACCTCCCGGATTCAGAGCACGTCCCGGACCTGAGGTGGCTTACCAACGCCGAACTCGTCGTAGTAGATTCGTCCCGTCCGTACGCGCCGATGATGGCATACACGAGCCATCTGTACGAGTGTTCGACCGAAGCGATTCAGGGGACAGTCCCGGTGTTGAGCCGGTTTCATGCGAACGTCCACACGGAGCTACTCGATCGGGGGGTCGAAACGGAGCTCGTTCTCCCGCGAGCGGCGGCCGAACGCGCCGTCGACCTTGAGGCCGCGCTTCATTCTCTCGGGTGTGACCTATACATCCACGATGGGACGATCGAGGTCGGGGTCACGCTCACCGACCACCGGGGGTTCGTAGGTGCCTACGACGACCACGGTCGACTGCGCGCGTGCGTACACGGGACGAACCCCGAACTTCGTGACTGGGCCGCACGATTGTACGAGCGATACCGCGATCGCTCATGCCCGCTCGCGGGCGACCTAACTGGTGAACACGTCCCCTGATGCCGACGCCTCCACAGTAACTCGGTTCCACGGTGCTATCCGATGCTCGCACGGGGTGCTTGATAGGGGTGTGACACTGTTCGTCACACGCGCCGGAAACCAACACGTGTGTCATGAGGTATCGTAAAACATCCGGCCCCGGTAGGAACGTTTGCAATGTCCCGGACCAGACGAGACGCACTGAAGCGTATCGGCACGGTCGGCGCGGCCAGTCTCGGTGGAATCATCGCCGTCTCGGGAAGCGCGGCGGCGAAACCGAGCGTCGACTGGGAACCCGCTCACTCGAGCAACTACGCGAGCGCGGACCGCGGCGCAGGTAAGATCGACTGGATCATCGTCCACACCGTACAAGGCTCGGCCCGCAGCGCGGTCAACTACTTCCAGGACCCCGACGCCAACGTCAGCGCCCACTACACCGTCGCCGAGAATGGACACAGATATCAAAGTGTTAGCGACCTCAACATCGCCTACCACGCCGGGAAGTACGACTACAACGAGTATTCGGTCGGGATCGAACACGGTGGCTACGTCAGCGGCACCTACGAAACCGTGCAGTACCAGTCTTCGGCCAAGATCACCAGTTGGCTTTGCGACCAGTACGGTATCCCGAAACAGCATCCAGCAGACGTCCCGTACGACGCGGCGAATCCGGCCAACGGCGGCGTCATCGGCCACGAACAGGTGCCCGAAGCTACCCACACCGACCCCGGGTCAAACTGGGACTGGAGCTACTACATGGACCTCGTCAGGTCGTACTGATGGCTCACGCGTGAGCGCGCGGTAGGGACCCGCTCGAGAGTGGTCCGGCAACGAGTCCCACAGTCGGCACGCTCATGGGAACGAAACGACGACGAGCAGTTCCCGAACGTATAAGTCATCGCTTTCCTCGTTTTGGGTATGCACGATGGAACGGAGCATGCGGGTGATCTCGCCGGACGAACGGCCGTCGTCACCGGTGGAGCTGCCGGCATCGGCGAGTCGATCGCCAACCTGTTCGCCCGCGAGGGAGCGACGGTTGTCGTCGCGGACGTAGACGAGAAAGGCGGCGAATCGACGGTCGCAGCCATCGAGGACGCCGGCGGCACCGCCGCATTCGTCCCAACCGACGTCACCGACGAACCGCAGGTCCGGAGCCTCGTCGAAACCACGACTGAACGGTTCGGCGGCCCCGACGTGCTCGTGAACAATGCGGGCGGCTCACTCGACGACGACAACCCCCACCAGGTGGACCGCGCGACTTTCGAACGCGTCGTCGAGCTCAACCTCACGGGGACGTTCCTGTGTACACGTGCGGTCCTCCCGCCAATGATAGCGGCCAGCGGGGGCGCGATAGTGCATATCTCCTCGATCAACGCCAACCTGGGCATCGGCCTCGCGGCCTACTCCGCTGCGAAAAGCGGCATCATTGCGCTTTCCCGACTCGTCGCCACCCAGTACGGCTGCCACGGCGTCCGTTCGAACGCATTGTGTCCAGGAACCGTCATTACCGACGCCTCCAGCCCCGCGCTCCGCGAGGGCAGCCCCGTCCGCGAACAGTGGCTCGATCAGTACCCGCTTGGTCGGTTCGGTCGGCCCGACGACGTGGCGGAGGCCGCGCTCTTTCTCGCCACCGAACGCGCCGCGTTCGTCACGGGCACGGAACTCGTCGTCGACGGGGGCTTCACCGCTGGTCCCGACGGAACCTTAGAGCGAGAGATGTACGATATCGGAACCGTCCCGCGATGACGGATCGGTACGCTATCGGATTGATGTCCGGCACCGCCCTCGACGGAATAGACGCCGCGTGCTGTCGGGTGCGCTGTGACGACACTGGTCCACTAGGCTACCAAGTCGCAGTCGAGGCGTTTCACACCGAGCCCTATCCGGCGGCGCTTCGTGCAACCCTCCGCGACCTCTGTGCCACCGAGGGTCGGGTTCCCGCCCTGTGTCGAATGAACGTGGCCCTCGGCGAGGTCTTCGCCGAGGCCGCAGAACGTGTCCGCGAGCGTGCGGGCCTCAGTACCGCGGAGATGACAGTGATCGGCAGCCACGGCCAGACCGTCTGGCACGCACCGGAGCCGAAGCCGGTTCCTGGCGCGGAGCCGGTTCGCGCGACGCTCCAGATCGGCGACGGTGCGGTCGTCGCCGCTCGAACCGACGTTCCAACTGTTTCGGACTTCCGCGCCGGCGACGTGGCCGCCAGCGGGCACGGCGCGCCACTCGCACCGCTGCTCGATGCCACGCAGTTCGCCGGCGATCGGTCGCGTGCGCTGCAGAACGTTGGCGGTATCGGCAACTGCACGCTCGTCCCGCCGGAGCCGACCCTCGACGATCTCGTTGCTTTCGATACTGGCCCGGGCAATGTCGTCATCGACGCTGTGGTCGAGCGGATAACCGACGGGCGACGGACCTACGACGAGGACGGTGAACTCGCTGCCCGAGGCACCGTGGACGACGGTCTCGTCGCACGACTGCTCGACGATGAGTACTTCGGACGAGCGCCGCCAAAAACCACCGGCCGCGAATATTTTGATACGAAATACATCGATCGTTTTCTTAAGGAAGGACGCAATCGAAACCGTTCGGACGTGGACCTCGTCGCCAGCGCGACGGCACTCACCGCCCGTTCTATCGCGGACGCATACGAGCGATTCTGTGACCCGTACCCAGATGAGGTGCTCGTCTCCGGCGGCGGCGCGAAAAATCCCGTGCTGATGGAGATGCTCCGGGCGGCAGTCGATGCTCCGGTCGAGCGACTCGACGCCATCACCGGCTCCATGACCGGCGATCAAAAGGAGGCCGCTCTGTTCGCACTGCTCGCAGTAATGCGACTCGATGGCGTTCCGAACAACGTTCCCGCCGCGACGGGAGCCGACCGACCCGTCGTGATGGGGAAGGTGAGTCGACCGTGACGGTCGAGCTGCTCGTTTCGGATTTCGACGGGACGCTTGCGACACACCGCGGCGGATGGAGCCTGCTGTGGACGCTGTTCGGCACCGCCGACCGCGGTGAGAGCCACACCGCCGCGTTCGATCGGGGCGAGATCACGTACGCCGAGTGGTGCGAACAGGTCGTCAAAGACTGGCAGGCCCGTGGAGTGACCCACGACGACGTGCGCCGGGCACGGGATGCGGTGAAGCCTACCCTCGGCGTCGACGCCCTGCTCGCAACCGCGGCCGAACGCGATGTGCCAGTGGGAGTCCTCAGCAGCGGTCTCACAGACCTCGTCGCCCGTTTCGACGCGCTCGAACGTCAGCCCGCCTTCACCATCGCTAATGAACTGTGCTTTGATGCAGCCGGGGAGATCACGGGCGTGACTGCACGGGTCGGCCCGAACGATAAAGGCGACCTGCTCCGCGAGTGCTGTGCCGAACAGGGCGTCGACACCGCCAACGTAGCGTATGTCGGGGACTCTTATTCCGATCTGGAGGCGTTCGCCACCGCGGGAACGGCGGTTCTCTTCGACCCGTCACCGGCGGTCGGGAGTGAAGCCTTCGAGCACGCAGACCGGATAATCGAGGAGCGCGACCTCGCGCTCGTGGCCGAAGCGGTATTCGGTCGGTGATCCCTGAGTGGGCGTCGGCCGTACCGAGGGGTCGCCGATCGTCGAGTGCTCACCATACTTATTTCTCTGGGCGTGCGTCCCTGACATACGATGGCGAAAGAACCGGGTGAGGATTCACTTGATGCCGACGACTCCGACGGTGAAACCGTCGAGAAGCCGTACTCCGACGCCGCGATTGACGGTAGCGAAGCGGTCGTCGCCACCGGCTCCAAGGGATCTGCATCAGCAGTATCGACGAACGAAATCGGCGATCCGGCCGGGATCATCGCCAGCGACGACACTGGGGTGTCGATCGACGATCGACGGTCGGCCGCGAGCGCGATCGTGGAGCGCGCACTGGCGGGTCACATCCGCACGTCTGAGGCAGTAGCAACGCTCGCCGCGGGTCTCGATGACCCGGTGTCCGAGGCCGTTTCCCTGCGCGCACTCCTCACGATCGCCGAGGAGTGTCCGGGCGCGGTCGATCCGGTGCTTGATGCGGTCGGTCGACGGCTGACGGATGCACCAGTAGTGATACGGCGACACTCCAGCCGGATCGTCGTCGAACGGGCGGATGACGACCCGGCGGCCGTGACCGGACTGGTGTCGCAACTCGTGGAGACGGTCGTCGCGGGACGAGCCGACATCCCCGACGGCGAACGGCCCTCCTACCGGAGGTCTCGCCTCGAACCACGGGCCGTTGTGGACGAGGGGCTCGGACGGCGGGCGGCAGCGGTGCTCGGCGACATCGCACGCACGGAACCCGAGAGCATCGCGCCGGAGATCGGTCGACTCGATCCGGTCTTCGACCCGGACACCGCCTGGAACGTTCGTCTAAGAGAACAGGTTGCGGCGGTCGTCCAATCTGTCGCAATCGCCTGCCCCGAGGCGTCGATGGCACTGGTCCCCTCGCTCGTCGAACTGCTCGAAGCCGAGAACGTACCGGCGTCGGCGCGGGCCGGCGGAGCCGCCGCACTCGCCGCGCTCGCTGAGACGCGCTCCGAACGGGTGGCTGATCGCGTCGGAACGGTAATCCCGGCGCTCGAATCTCTTCTGACCGACGATGACCCAAGTGTGAGGGCCCGGGCCGGGAGTTTGCTTTCCTACGTCGCACAGCACCACCCCGAGGCGGCCGCGCCGCTGACTCACCCGCTGATCGACCGCCTCGACGACGAACCGGTACCGGTGCGCGCAAGCACAGTATGGACGCTCGGGTACGTCGATACCGAACTCGCACGAGAGACGCTTCGGGCGGTCGCGAGCGCCGACCGCGACCCGGACCTACGGGCGCTCGCGGCCGATCGCCTCCGTGCGGCGACGGATGAGTGAGTCCCCGCCGGGACCCTAACGACACCCCACCGTCGGTCGAATCCGGGCGCTGGCTATAAATAGCTCCGCGATAGTACCATCTGTATGAGTGACACTCGCACAAACGATCTCGACGAATCTGGTGATCAAAACACCGTCGTATCGTTCGTGACGTCCGTGCTAGTCGCCGTCCGGCGCTCATTTCTTGCGTTCGTCACCACGATCGGCGTGTTGTTGCTCCTGACAAGCGTGCTCGTCTCGGGGATCGTCGTGTCGAGCGTAGAGTACGGCCTCGTCTCGGCGATGACGTTCATTTGGGGAGTCAGCGCGCTGATCTACGCCGTTCTCGGCAACATCGGTCTTCGCGTGATCGGCTACCGATGAGGACCGACGTCGTCCCTCCGGCTCGCGCGTCACTTGAACGGACCGGCGGGCCCTCTCGATCGGGATCGCCGTTCATCGGCGAAAGCGGCAAGCGCACCAATCGGTAAAAACGCCGGCTATCGGTTCGTTGCGATCCCGTCCATCTCGTCACTGATCTCGTCGCTGTCCCAGTAGGCGTGATCATCCCGCTCGCGGAAGCACGCCGCTCGGTGTCCGTCGCCGAGCAGTTTCGGCTGCTCTCGACGACAGACGTCGCGGGCCTCGAGACAGCGTGTGTGGAACCGACAGCCCGATGGTGGGTCCGCTGGGTCCGGGATATCGATCTTGCGCACCGGTGGATCGCCTATCTCATCGGGCCGATCTAGGTCGGACGTCGCCCATAACAAGACCTTCGTATAGGGATGTTGCGGATCATTGATGACCTGCGTGACCGGGCCGATCTCGACGAGTTCGCCGAGATACATGATTCCGATCCGTCCGCCCGCCCGCTGCGTAATGTACTTTGCGTTCGAAAGGTCGTGTGAGATGAACAGATACGAGGTGTCGAACCGATCCTGTAGCTCGATCATGAGGTCCATCATCTCGACTCGGAGCGAGACGTCTAATGCACTGATCGCCTCGTCGGCAAGGATGAGGTCGGGGTTCATCAACAGCGCGCGGATCAACGCGACACGTTGCTGTTCGCCACCCGAGAGCTGATGGGGGTACCGGGTCGCATAGTCCTCCGCCGGTGTCATCCCGACGTACTCCAAGAAGCCGAGGATTCGCTCCCGTCTGTCGCTGCGGTTCAAATCGGGCTCCCACTTCTTCAACGGGTCCGAGAGAATCGATTCGACGGTGTAGTTCGCGTTGAGCGAGCTTCCCGGATCCTGATGGATCATCTGGAGTGAGCGCCTGATCTCGGCGAACGAAACCGCGTCCGGATCGTCATTGCCCCGGAAGAGCCCGCGGTCGTCTTTGGTCTCCCAGATGTCCTGGCCGCGATACGTGACGCGCCCGCCGGTCGGGCGCTGGACGCCGATGGCGGTCTTGCCGAGGGTCGTCTTCCCGCAACCGGACTCGCCGACGAGCGCGACGACGTCGTTTTCGGGGATTGTGAGCGACACGTCGTCGACGGCGTGGACCGTCTCGGACCCCATCAGGCCGAAGAGCCGCTCGTTGTCGAAGTGCACCTCGACGTTTTCGAGCGCGACGACGTGATCGGCGTTCGAGCTCATGATTGTTCGGTGGTAGCGACGTCGAGGGGTACCCGCTGCCGAGCGTCCTCCCAGTGGTGACACGCCGCGACGTGGTCGTCCCCAACGTCATGGAACGACGGGTTCTCGCTTCGACACTTCGCGTCTGCCAGCGGGCAGCGCGGGTGATAGGAGCACCCTTCCGGAACGTCGACCGGGTCCGGACTGGCCCCTCCGACGGACGTGATGTCCTCCGGCGATGCCTTGAGGTTCGGGACCGAGTTCAACAGTGCACGCGTGTAGGGGTGGGAGGCGTCGGCGAGGAGTTCGCGGGTCGGGCCGATCTCTGCGACCTCGAACGCGTACATCACCGCGAGCCGATCGGCGATGTTGGCCACCAGCGGCATGTCGTGAGTGACGAACACCAGCGTCAGGTCGTACTTGGTTTTGATCTCTTGGAGCAGGCTGACGATCGAACGCTGCATCAACAGATCGAGCGCCGCCGTCGGCTCGTCCATCACCAGCACATCCGGTTCGAGGAGGAGACTGAGTGCGATCAGCGCGCGCTGTTTCATCCCGCCGGAGAGCTCATCAGGGTACGATCCGAATATCAGTTCGGGATCGAGATAGAGGTCCGAAAGGAGGTCACGGACGTGTTCGAGCCCGGCGTCGACGTCACGATCGTGCGCTCGGAGTGTCTCGACGAAGTGTGTCCGGACGTTCATCGTCGGATTGAACGCACTCTGAGCGCCCTGTATAGCGAAGGAGATCTCCTCCCACCAGAGTTCCCTGAGCTCTTGTCGGCCCGCGGTAACGACATCGATCGGTTCGCCATCAGCCGGGTAGTACATCACCGTTCCCGAAACCTGCCCGGGGGCGACAACGGCGTTGAGCAGCGACGAGGCGAGCATCGACTTGCCGCTGCCGCTCTCGCCGACGATCCCGAGGACCTCTTCGCGATAAACGTCGAAGCTGACGTCGTTTACGACCCTCGACTCGCCACGGGCCGTCTCGAAACTCACCGCGATGTCGCGTACTTCGAGGACGACATCGGTCTCGTCGGGGGGTCCGACGTCCGTCCCGCTTCCGTGGTGGATTGATTCGCTCATGTCTGAATCTCGCTTCAGCGTTACTCGACCGTCCCGGTGCCGGAACAATAAACCCGTCGGTGGTTTCGGGGACACCGATCACGGAGCACCGCCGTGGCTCTCGGCGGCCGGCGATATCTCGACGGTCTTGATGGGATAGATTATGAACGATCGGCGAACGGTCGGGGCGGGGGTCGTCCGCGATCAGTCGCCGGCTTCGCTTTTCGGTTCGTCGCTAGCGACAGTTCGCGCGTGCCGGGCGCGAAGCTGGACATTGAACACCCGGTCGAGCCCCTGTGAAGCCAGGATGAACCCGAGCGACAGGACGATGATGGCGACCATCGGGACGAGGATGACGTACAGCTTCGTGGGATCAGTGAGGCTGATATTCTCGTAGGCCTCGTTCAACATCACGCCCCAGTTCAACGTCGTGAACGGCAGGATACCAAGAAAGTACAGCGCGACCGACTCGAAGATGATCCGCCGGGCGCTGTTCGCGAAGTTGATCGAAATGTACGGCATCAGATTGGAGATCACGTCCTTTCGGAGCAGCGTCGCCTCGCTGAGACCCATGATGCGCGAGGCCTCGGTGAACGCCTCCTCCCGGATCGAGAGGACCTGCGAGCGGATTGTGCGCGAGAGCCGCGGCCAGTTGTCGATACCGAGGATAAGACCGACGAGGACCGGATCCTCGGGCCGGTAGATCGCAGCCAGCACGACGATCAACGCGAGACCCGGAATCGTCAGCACGAGGTCGGTGAACCCCATCAACGCCGTGTCCAGTCGTCCCCCTTTGTAGCCAGCGACCGTGCCGATGAGAGTCCCGATGCCGGTCGAGAGAAGCGCACCAGCGAGGATCATCTTCAACATCGACGGCGCGGAGTGGACGACCTGTGCGAACAGGTCCTTCCCGAGACCGCCAGTACCCAGCGGGTACTCCAACGTTCGAAACGGCTGCTGGAAGATCGGTCCCTCCATCGTCTGTGGTGGCTCGACGAGCACGACCCCGACGGTCGCCATCAAAACGAACCCAGCGACGATCGTCCCGCCGATCAGCGTCCGGGTGTCCTCGACGGCCACCGCGAGCGGGGCGTAGACGTGCGCGTCGAGCGCGTGCCTGAGGCGATTGGTCCGAGAACTATCAGTTACTCTGGATGTTCGTGTGAAGAGATCGTCCTCGACCGGCGAGCCGCCGTCGGTTTCGGTGTCGTTGGCGGGACTATCAGTACGACTCACGGTTAGCACCCCCTTCGACCCGTGGGTCGATGATGCCGTAGGTCAGGTCAGCGACGAGAATGCCAAGCAGCGTGATCGCACTGAAAAAGATAAACGCACCCATGAGGAGTGGGTAGTCCCGATCCAACAGCGCGTTGAACGTCACAAACCCCATCGCCCGGTAGTTGAAGATCTGTTCGAGAATGATGCTACTGCCGAACACCGATGCAACCCCCAACATCAACGTGGTGTAGATCGGCAGCAGCGCGTTCCGCCCCACGTACCGGATGGCGATGCGGCCCTGACTCAGTCCACGGAGTCGCGCGAGGCGGAGGTAGCCTTTCCCCATCTCGCGCACACAGTTACCGCGGTACGCCAACGCCCCCCCGAAGCCGGCGACGAAACTCGACAGGACCGGCAACGCCGCGTGCTCGACGACACCGGCGATGAACGGCCAGTTCAGGCCTGGCGCTGTTCCCGGCGTCATCTTTCCCCCCGTCGGGAGCCATTCGAGTTGGAAGGCAAATACAATGAGCACGAGAATCGCCACGATGTAGTACGGCACGGTCTGGGTCAGCGTGCTCACGACGGTCAGACCCGTATCGAAGCTGCTCCCTTCCTTGTACGCCATGATCGCCCCGAGCAGCAGACTGATCGTCGTGCCGAGTGCGAGCCCGTAGACGCTGATGAAGACGGACCACGGCATCGCCTCGAAGAGTACCTCGAAGACGGGTTCTTGGAGCACGATCGAGGTCCCGAAGTCAGCGTGCAACAACACGCCCTCCATGTAGCTGAGATACTGCTGGAACAACGGCGCGTCCGGCTGGATGTTGGTAAGCGTCTCGACTTGCTGGTTGATCTGTTCGATCTGTGCCCGCGAGAGACTCTGCCCGCTCTTTTGATACTCGGATTGCAGCTGGCTTTTCATCTGCTCAACCGGGCCGAACGGCATCAGCCGGTACATCCCGAACGTCACTGTGACCGTCGAGAGGAAAACGACGATCGTTTGAGCGATACGTTTGACGTAGTATGACATAGACGGGAATAAGCAGAAGCGATGGTATAAGTTTACCGGCAAGCATCGCGAGAGGTCGGATCAGGTGAAATCTACACCCCGGTCTCGGAATCGAGTCCGAGCACGGACCATATCCGGTCGGCGATCCTCGGGTTCGTCGGTGCAGATAGGCAAACTCGAAACCCGCCGAACGAAGGCGTCGGGTATAGCTATCGACGGAAACACAAGACGACAACCGTCCCCGATAATCCGAGGAGTACGCCGAGACCCAGCGCATTGAGCAGCCAGACGACGTGCTCCGGGGAGCTTGGATCCGTGACGACCAATCCGGTGATCGACACCGCCAATACGATGGACTCGAGCATGACCATAGCGTAAATGAGGCCGATACTGTTACACAGCTCGTCGAGCACGCCCGAAAGATGTGCTCTCATACGTTCACCTCGAGGAGCACTAGTAAATACTCGACGGTCCCGCAGAGTCTCGGACGATCCGGCCACCGATCATGCAACGGGCGCGAAACGGGGCGAACGAGTGGTCGAAATGCCAGTCGGAACTTTCTCTGGGCCCAGCGACGACAGGGCACCGAACGCCCTTTCGGACGTGTTCACCGACTTCATTCGGCGTGTTCGAAGCGAGTATGTGAACCTGTCACTCCGTTTTGGCGCTGACATGGCCCTGCCACACCTGGATAGCGTCCTCGTTCGGAATGGTGTGTTCGCGTGCGGTCCGATCGGTTTCGGGGTGGTTCTGTTTGAATGTGAACTTGTCCGTTCGGCCCCACGACTGCCAGACTTCCTCGTAGAGGCCGATGTGCGGGACCTGCCAATTGTAGTACCACGAGAGCTTCCGAGCGATTTTTGCGACCTCTTCTTTGTTCTGACCCTGACTCAGCTGCTGGTTCCACTGAAGCGGATAGAGCGTCTGTCCCTCATCCGAAACCGTCTTCGATCCGACTTTCGTCGGGAACTGTGGCCGGATCGGCTGGTTGAGCCGCTGGGTTCGCTTCGCGTTCAGCTTCGGGGGCTCGTCGGTCGACAGACTTCCCTCGACGGCGGGCCGCATCGTGTCGAACCCTGTTGGCGATCCCTCGCCGACGTAGTAGTTGTTCGCCGGATGGAACCCGAAGTGATACCAGTTGAGCAGGTCGAACTCGTAGGACTCGTTGAGACGCTTATAGAAGTTGGCCGAGGAGGGCTGGACGGTCTCGATGCCGAGACCGAAGTCGGTGAGCACCGGACCGAGGTACTGCTGGATGCTCTGGTAGATCGGCCACGGTGGCGTGATGTACGTCAGTCCGTCGACCTTGTTGCCGTCTGGTCCAACCCAGAACTTACCGTTTTTCGAATAGCCCGCGTTCTGCATCGCCTGACGTGCTTTCTCGGGCTGTGAACTGCTGCCGTAGTTCAGGAGTTTGTTTAGGTGGTCGGTGCCGAGCCAGTCTTTGCCGATCTCAGAGGACATCCCGTTGATGTGCGGGTGGCTCTTGTATGGCGTTCCGTGGTTGGCCTTCAGGACCTGTCGCAGCTGGTCGTGGTCGATCAAATGCGCGATCGCCCGGCGGACTCCGCGGCGTCCAAGGTGTTTGTTGCCGAAGTTGATCGTCAGCTTTGGCACACCGGGGAGCCCCATCCGCCAGACGGGCTCGTAGATGTCGGACTCGCTGACGAGATCGAAGTTGATTTCGCCCATGTCGAACTGACCGCTCTTGAATGCCTGGTCGAACTTCTGGTCGCCGCCGACGAGCTCCCAGATCCAGGTGTCGAGGTTCGTCCAGTCGGCCCGCGGATGGTCCCCGTACTTCGTGTAAGTGACGCGCTGTGGGTTCCACTCCTCCGGTTTCCACAGCGAACAGCCGAGACCTTCATCGACGAACTTCTCCATCGAGATCTGGTGTTGGGTCAGGTCCTGGGTGACTGCGTCGATTTCCTCCTGACTCCCGGCCTCCCTGTAGCGTTTGAGCCATCGCCGGTAGTAATCGGCCTTGGTGTACATCGCCTGTACGTGACTGAGGAGCCGGAAGGACGGGTTTATCGGGTTGTCGCGGATCTCCCTGACCGTGTGATCGTCCACCTTTTCGAGCGTCACGTCGGCCTCCTCGAGGGAGCCGAACTGCTGGAACATATCGATCCGGCGCTGAACCAGATAGTCATCCGCGGTGAGGTCCGTTCCGTCCCACCAACTGTATCCGTCGTTGAAACGGAATATGATCTCCTTTCCGTCGTCGTTGAACTCGACGTCCTCGATGGTGTGGTAGGTTATCTGGCCGCTACTGTTCCGGTAGAGGGTCCCCTCGGTCCAGAGGTACGTCGAAAACGGTGGCTGGTTGCCCGTTGGTGAGAAGAAATTGAAGTTCGTATTGCTGGGTTCCCATGCACCGAAGTGGGTCTTGATCTCCGTCGTCACCGGTTTTCCCTGCCCCTGGCCGGATGTCTGACTTCCGCTCCCGGTCGCGTTGCCGGACGAGCCGCCAGTTCCGGTTTCCGCACCGCCACCATTACCCGACGAGTTCGTCCCGCTGTCGCCGCTACATCCAGCGAGACCGCCGATGGACGCGGCAGTCGACAGCTCTAGGACTCGCCGGCGGGAGAAACGATACGAACGATTGCTGTCCGCTTTCGATTTGTTGCCGTCTGCCATGACTCCCGTGGAGTACGACAGGCTCTTAAATCTTGGGGGGACCGGAGTCAGTAGAATCACGCAAATTCACACCCCGCTACTGTCACGATCCCGGCTCGAAGAGAGAGGTTCGAGATCGAGCGTTGACTGTGAGGCAACCGATCAGTCAGTGCCGTACAGGAGATGCTGACTGCGCGTCTCGGTGAACGCTGTCTCGTCGCTTTCCCAGTCGTCCCGGACATCGCCGAGCAGTTCGTGCGGATCGACGTCAGCCCCTCCGGCGTCGATCCTCTTCCGAAGATACTCTCCTCCCGCTAGCTTGTCCACGAAGTAGTCGTCGTCCATCGTCAGCCAGTCGCATTCCGGATACGTAGCGAACGCAGAGGCGAGCATCGTGATCCCCACTGCGACGGGATCGGCGGCGTCGCGATCGAGAATGTGAACGTGCACGCCCTCGATGTCCTTACGCTCGTGTTTCGAGAACGTCGGGGTGAAGTACGCTGGCCGGAACCCGATCCCATCGAGGTCAAGTTCGTTCAGCGACGCGGACCACTCCTCGGCGTCGATCCACGGTGCGCCGACGAGCTCGAAGGGCTTGGTGGTGCCACGACCCTCCGAGAGCGTCGTCCCTTCGAAAAAACAGGTGCCGGGATAGATCGTCGCCGTCGTCAGCGTCGGCATGTTCGGTGAGGGATGGATCCACGGAAGCCCCGTCTCGTCGTACCACTCCCCCCGGGACCACCCCGAGAGTTCGACAACGTCGAGATCGGCACCGATTTCATACTCCGCGTTGAAATATCGGGCGAGTTCGCCGACGGTGAGGCCATGAACGATAGGAAGACCGTAGCCGCCGACGAACGATTCGACATCGCTGCTGATGCGGTTGCCGCGCACGGAGAGTGGGGCGATCGGATTCGGCCGGTCGAGCACCATGATTCGGGTATCCGTTCCCGCAGTTCCCTGCAGCGCGTACGCGAGCGTGTAAATGAGCGTGTAAAACCGCGAGCCGATGTCCTGTAGATCGTACACAACGGTGTCGAGTTCCGCGACCGACGCCGGCCGTAGCTGGCGGTCGTCGCCGTAGAGGCTCTTCACGGGAAGTCCGGTCTGTTCATCGATACTGTCTTCGACCTTCACGCCGGCCTGTTTGCTGCCACGGATCCCATGCTCCGGGCCAAACAGCTGGCGGAGATCAACGTCTTCGGCCGCGTGAAGCAAGTCAGTCGTGGGAGTCAGGTTCGAATCGACGCCGGACGGGTTCGTGATCAGCCCGACGCGTTCGCCCGTGAGCGTGCTATGCTCTCGGTCCATGAGGTTTTCTATGCCAAGACGGACCATACGCTCATTTCTCAGGCCAATCCATATAAGCGTGCGCATCGGCTGCCGTCGATGTGATTTTAGTCATACTGAAATGGGCTGTGACAGAAACTACTTATCTCTCGATGGTGAACATCACGTATGCCTACTGTCTGGACCTATCCGTGGTCTCTGGTTTCCGAAGGCATCGACTCGGCCTGCGATCGTCTGTCGGCCTGCGGGGTTGACGAGCTTCGCGTCGCCAGTCACTACCACTCGATACGCACCCTCGATCCGCGGGCAGACCCTCCCAGCTTCACTGCTTACCCCGGTGGTTGCTACTTCACGCCCGACCCCGAATCGTTCGACACCATCGTTCCGCCGGTCAACGAAATCGCAGAAAGCACGGACCCGCTCGCGGACGTGACGGCAGCGGCCGCCGAACACGGTCTTTCGGTCAATGCGTGGTGTGTCTGCTTGCATAACACCCGCCTCGGCAGCGAATATCCCGAGTACCGTCTGCAGAGTGCGTTCGGTCAACACCACGACCACGCGTTCTGCCCATCATATCCCGAGGTCCGGGAGTACTTCACCTCGGTTGTTCGATCACTCGCGGAGTACGACATCGACGCCATTAACCTCGAATCGCTGGGGTTTCAAACGATTTTCCACGAGCACGGTCCCGAGTTCGGTCACTCGAAACAGCAGGCAGTTGGTGGACGAACCACCGAAATGTTATTTTCGCAGTGTTTCTGTCGGGCTTGCCGCGAGCGTGCTCGTGACCATTCCGTCGACTTCGAGCGTGCACGGAGGCTCGTCCGTGACTGCTGCCGCGAGGCACTCAACAGTACCGAATGGCGGCAATCGCTCGCATCGCTGACCGCCGAATACCCCGTCCTCGCGGAGCTTTTCGATTTCCGCGCAGCCGTCATCGAGGATATGGTTGCCGATCTCGCAGCCGCCAGCGGTGCTGTCAACCTTGACTACTCAGTCGCGGATGGGTTCGGTCGCAGCCCAGGCGATGGCTGGCCGGCAGGCGTCGACCTCGATCGTCTCGAACCCCATCTCGACGCCCTCACTGCGCTCTGTTACGTGAGTGATCCCGAACTGGCCGAGGATCGCGTGCGCGCGTTCGACGAACGCTTCGACCTCCCAGTGAACGCGGGTATCTCCCTCGACCCCGATCTGGTTGGTTCACGGGCGGAATGGGAGACGATCGTCTCTCGGGTCCGCGGGGCAGGGGCCAACGTAGCCGTATACAACTCCGGGTTGATGACCAACGAACACCTGGACTGGCTGCGCGACTCCTTCGGTGCGAATCGGGCAGAGAACCTCGAAGCCTACGAATAAGCCAGCTTCAGCTCGATAACATTCGTCGCATTGTGGAGGGATTCGACGTACTCCCTACTAGTTTCAGTATCGCTGAAACGCTGAACCGGTCCGGATATACCCAGCGCGCCAAGAATTTTCCCCGTCTCGGCCCGCACTGGGGCAGCGATGCAGGCGATGCCATTCACGCGCTCTTCCAGGTCGTATGCGATACCCTGCTCACGAATGGTCTCGATCTCCGCAAACAGCGTTTCCCGGTCAGTAATGGTGTTCTCGGTGCAAGATACGAGCCCGTTCGAATCGACGATCCTCTCGATGTGTTCGTCGGGCAATCCAGCGAGGATACACTTTCCGAGAGCTGTCGTGTGCAAACGAACGCGTTTCCCGACACGGATGTCCAGCGGAACTGCATCAGGTCCGTCGACCGAACAGATATAGACGCCGAATTCGGCCTCTTCGACGACGAGACTCGCGACTTCACCCGTCGTCTCAGCTATGTCTTCGACTTCCGAGTAGCCGACATTGTAGAGCCTCCGACGGCTCCGGGTGTACTCACCGAGGTCGAGGAATCGAAGACTCAGCCGATAGTTGTCGCCCTCGCGCACGACGTACCCGCACTTGATCAGCGTCATGAGGTGGTTGTAAGCGGTACTGTTCGGTAGATTACAGGCCGTTGCGACTTCGGTCAGGCGGGCACCATCAAGCTCACGAAGAGTTTCAACGATAGCGAAGGAACGACGCGTAGACTCGATCGAGCCGGACCAAGAGTCTTCAGTCATCGTTGATTGACATAATATTCGGATCTCGCTACATATACCTGTTTCGAGTGCGCCCTACCCTGTTCGTGACTATTTCAGCTGTGTCGAACCAACGGATGATATTGTTAAATTGACCCTTCCAAGTCGAGTGCTTCGATCGGCGTTTGACTCTGGCACCGCACCAATGGCGGCCGACGCCGACGCTGTCATCACCCTGTTCGGGATGCCCATGCTGTCGAGGATGAGCGCCGAGGCGGCTCAGGGAGCCGCCTCTGGCGCGTTCGTGCGAAGGTCCTGCTCGACGTTCTCGTAGTCCCACGGGTTCTCGCGGGACAAACCGCTCCAGTTTCTCCTGTTTGACATCGACCATACTGGCGATATCTGCTACTGATTTGTTGGTTCCTGGGCGGGTGAGTCCGCGGAAATACCGCATTGCATGACGCCACGTCTGCTGCCAGTTCGGCCAGGAAGAACCGTCCGATCTGGTTGTGAACGACGGCTGGTACTCCGTGAGAAACCGCAGAGCTTCGAGTTGGTTGTGGGCAAAGTGTTTCATTTTCCGGGTAGCTCAACCAGCAAAATCAGTCTGACGATTAAACCTCAGAGTAGTGCTAGACGGTACACACGCCACAAATCAATCATTCGACAGGGGATTGATACCCATTCATCAGTAACAGAGATATGTGTGTTACTCGGTTGAGACGGACTGTCGACTCCTCCACACAGTTTATCATAGCGTTATATTATACCACTCGATCTCTGAGATTGGTTGAGTATATCGAGAACCGACCTCAACGACACTAATAGCTGGATCTGTAATATTCGAGATATTTGCTGCTGTATATGCTATAGTCGAACTTTTTATTTCAAATTCGTGGTTGATCACATCAGATTCCGTAATTTCGATAGCACGTTCTGCATTCGGCATGAGTTTTTAGTTCTATATTTATGGACAAGTAACACTCTCCATAAGTGATTGATAGGAGAGTCTTGAAATTCGATTGGAAGGTGAAGCCGGATCAAGATTAGCAATAATTAGTAATATATCCGATTTTTCCCTGCTATTTTTATAGTATCACATCGAACGTGAAGTGAAACCACCGGACTTCGAATTCTTTCGACGTCGTCCACGGAACATCCTTGAAACCTCCGGGGCCGCGTGGCAGACGATCCGGAACTACCTCGGGATCGCTCCGGGTTCGAGCTTCGAGTTCACGGTCTGGAGCGACGAACCGCTCCCGGAACGGCCGTTCTTCCGCATGGAGATCAAGCAGACGGGCGAGTTCCGCGCCCAGGAACGCTCGCCCGATACGATCGTGCTCAGCAAGTTCCTCCTCTCGGAGGTCTATGACCTGCCAGAGGGCACGCTGACGGAGCTGATGGTACGGAGCGCGTCGTTCCGGCGCGGTAACGACCCTCGACTCCAGCACTTCGTCGGCGTCGAACCGGAATTCGTCCGGGTCGAGTCGTCCCGGAGGTGGCGTGATGCTCGTCAGAGGCGCGAGTTTGGCGACCGAAGAGCCGAAGTACGGGTTCGCTGACCGAGAGGAGTTCAACTACGCTCGGGCCTTCCAGAACCGCGTCGCCGAGTGAGTTCACGAGAGCGATGAGCCGGTCGCAGTGCTCCGAGCGCCCACTGGTGCGGGTAAGACCGCGACGTTCTACGAGCTCATCGACGCCCACGACCTGACGCTCCTTGTCTATCCGACGAACGCCCCGCTCCAACAGCAACGGAACCGCTTCGAGGACGAAGGAGTCAGCGCAAAGCCGCTTTCCGGCGACACGCTGGAGGGACATGGCTACCAGCGTACCGAGAACCTCCTCCAATTCGTGAACAAGTACGCGGCCGACCACGAGGTCGTCGTCACGAACCCGGATATTCTGCAAACCGTCGTACAGAACCTGTACCGAGGTAATCAGGCGATGGAGTTCTTCGACCGGTTCAACGCGATCGTCTACGACGAGTTCCACTTTTACGACGACCTCGCGGCCAGCGGTCTCCTAGTATCGACACAGATCATCGTCGACCGACAGCCGAACGCCCAGATATTGCTCGCGTCGGCGACGCCGAACGAGTCGTTCGTCCGGTCGAACTTTGACCTCCCCGTACGAGACATTTCGGAGACATACGATCCGGACGGCGATCCGTTCCGCCACGACGTAACGATACACAGACGGCGACGACACCCTATCGAGACGCCGCGGAGCGCTATCGATCCGGACCGGGAGTCAGAGTCACTCGAGGTCGAAGCGATCGAGCGTCATCACCTTGTGCCACGCCCCCACGAAGTCGTCCACGAACTCCTCCTCCGCGTCATCGGCTCCGTACACCTCGGCGATGGCTCGGAGTCGAGAGTTCGACCCGAAGACGAGATCGACGCGGGATCCCTTCCGGACGAGGTCGCCCGTTTCGCGGTCGTACCCCTCGAACACGTGCTCGTCCTCCGAGACCGGTTCCCACTCCGTGTCCATGCCGAGCAGGTTCACGAAGAAGTCGTTGGTCAGCGTTCCCGGTCGGTCGGTGAAGACGCCGAGATCGGATCCGTCGTAGTTCGCGTCCAGCGCCCGCATCCCGCCGACGAGCACCGTCATCTCGGGTGCAGTCAGGTTCATGAGGTCCGCCCTGTCGACCAGCATCTCCTCGGCCGGCTGGTCGGCCTCCTCGCCGCGGTAGTTCCGGAACCCGTCCGCCGCCGGCTTGAGCGCCTCGAAGGACTCGACGTCGGTCTGCTCCTGTGAGGCGTCCGTCCGGCCCAGCTCGAACGGGATACTCACGTCGTGGCCGGCCTCGGCTGCCGCCTCCTCGATGGCCGCGTTGCCACCCAGCACGATCAGGTCGGCGAGTGAGACTTTCGTCCCGTCCGAGCGCGAGCTGTTGAACTCCTCGCGGATCTCGTCGAGCGTGTCCAGCACGGTCGTCAGCTCCCCCGACTGGTTGACCTCCCAGTCTCGCTGCGGTCGGAGACGGAGCCGAGCGCCGTTCGCGCCGCCGCGCTTGTCGCTCTTGCGGAACGTCGACGCCGACGCCCAGGCGGTTCTGACCAGTTCGGAGACGGACAGCCCCGAATCGAGGATCTCCTCCTCGAGTGCGGCGATCCCTTCTTCACCGATCAGGCTGTGGTCGACGTCGGGGAGCGGATCCTGCCACAGCATCTCCTCGTCGGGCACTTCGGGACCGAGGAGCCGGGTCGGCGGGCCCATGTCGCGGTGGATCAGTTTGTACCACGCTTTCGCGAACGCCTGCTGGAACTTGCGGGGATCCTCCTGGAAGCGTTCGAGGACCTCTCGATAGTCCGAATCGCGCTTCAGGGCGACGTCCGTCGTCAGCATCATGGGATCGACCGTCGCCGAGGAATCGTGGGCGTCCGGTACGGTGCCCTGAAGCTCCTCGTCGACCGGTCGCCACTGCCATGCACCGCCGGGACCCTTGTGAGCCTCCCACTCGTAGTCGAGCAGATTGTCGATGTACCCCATGTCCCACATGGTCGGCGTACCGTTCCACGGACCCTCGATACCACCGGTGATCGTGTCCTGCCCGCGACCGGATTCGTAGTCGCTCTCCCAGCCGAGGCCCTGTGACTCGATGGGGGCTGCTTCGGGTTCGGGGCCGAGATGCTCGGGGTCGTCGGCACCGTGGACCTTCCCGAACGTGTGTCCACCGGCGATGAGCGCGACCGTCTCCTCGTCGTTCATCGCCATGTGGTCGAACGTCTCGCGGATGTTGTGTGCCGATCCCTCGACGTCGGGCTCACCGTACGGCCCCTCGGGGTTCACGTAGATGAGCCCCATGACGGTGTTGCCGAGCGGGTTCTTGAGGTCGCCGTCCTCCTCGAAGCGTTCGGGGGAGGTCACCTCCATCTCGTCTTCGGGCCCCCAGTCGACCGCCTCGTCGGGCATGTACGCGTCCTCGCGTCCGCCACCGAAGCCGAACGTCTCGAACCCCATCGATTCCAGGGCGACGTTCCCGGTCAGGACGATCAGATCGGCCCACGAGAGGCTCTTGCCGTACTTCTGCTTGACCGGCCAGAGCAGGCGTCGGGCCTTGTCGAGGTTCGCGTTGTCGGGCCAGCTGTTGAGGGGTGCGAACCGCTGTCCGGCGCGGTTCGCGCCACCGCGGCCGTCGGCGACGCGGTACGTGCCGGCGCTGTGCCACGCCATCCGGATCATCAGCGGTCCGTAGTGGCCGTAGTCGGCCGGCCACCACTCCTGGGATGTCGTCAGCACGTCCTCGATGTCCGCCTTCACCTCGTCGAGATCGAGTTTCTCGAACTCCTCTGCGTAGTCGAACTCCTCGTCCATCGGATCGCCCGGGCGAGCGTTCCGGTCGAGGATCTCCAAGCGCAACTGATTCGGCCACCAGTCTTGGTTGGACCTGTCCATGCTCGTCCGATAGTCGCTTTCACAAGTTAAGTTTGTCCATTCCAGTAACGAAGTTTCACCGCAGCCCAAGTAATGTCCTGAATTTGCAAATCCCGCTCCACCGAGCGAAACTCCTCGATCCCCGAGAGCGACGACCACGCACATCGACTCTCAGCGAACCGTCGTGAGCGAGGCACTCTTTCCGACGCGAGGTGTGGTCCGTCGTACGCTACAACGCTAGCGTCCGGTATCAAGTGGTGATGGTGGAACGCAGAGGTGCGATGAACTGTCGAAACTGCGGCCGAGAGCTTCTGGCGGAGCGAGTCACGACGACGTTGCCCGACGGGAGAACGACGCTCCACCAGTGTCCGAACTGTTGGGCATGGACTGAAGACGGATACCCGAAAGTCAGGCGATCCGGTCGATCCCGAGGTCAGTAGAGCGATGGCTCGTCACGATAGACGGGGTTCGCGGACGATGTCGGACCCGACGAGCCCCACAGTAATCGACATCACTACTGCAACGGCATCGCTCCCACGGACGAGGCGGTGTCCACGAGATCACCCCCTCGGAGACGTTCGATCGGCTATATGCCACCAGTCAGTAGTACCGCTCGCCGACATCGGTGTTTCCGATGTCACGACCCCCTCTAGTAAGAACTCGTTCTGTGACCCCGATTCGTCCGTCAGGGCGGTTTTGCTCATCGAAGTCACGACCCACGCCGTAAGGCAATCTTCATCGGACGTGACGCCGGAGCAGTCGTATGTCGCGATCGTTCACCTCACGTCTGGTTTCGGTGTCGAATCCCCGTGAGGTGTGGCTCATCACGGTCGCCCACGCCGTCAACGAGTTCTACAGCGTCGCGCTCCCGCCGATCCTGCCGCTGTTGGTGAACGACTTCGCGATCACCTACGGGGAGGCCGGAGCGCTGCTGACCGTCTTCTTCGCCACCTACTCGATCTTTCAGTTGCCCGCGGGCATGCTCGCGGATCGGATCGGCCAACGGTGGCTCCTCGCGGGCGGGATGATCGTGCTCGCGGCCGGCATCCTCGTCGCGGCGAGCGCACAGGGGTACTGGACCCTCGTCGTCGCCGAGGTGATCGCCGGCATCGGCGGCAGCACCTACCACCCATCGGGGATGTCGATCATCAGCGATCTGGAGAGCGGGGCCACCGAGGGCAAGGCGATGGGCATTCACGGACTCGGCGGGGTCGTCGGCACCGCTCTCGCCCCGGCGCTCGTCGGTGGTCTCGCCGCGCTGTTCGACTGGCGGCTCGCGCTCACGGTCAGCGCGGGCGTCGGGGTCGTCTACGCGGTGGTGTTTCTGGCCGTCTTCCAACCCGAGAGTCGCTCGGACGGCGATGCTCCGGTCGAACCCGACGGCGGAACCGACGAACGGACCGCCTCGCAGACGACCGAGGGGGCCAGCGGACGGCTGGCCGGTCTCGCCGACCTGATCTCGGTGCCGCTCGAACCCTGGGTCGCGGTGCTGTTCCTCGCCAACCTCGCAATCGCCACGGAACTCGGGGCAGTCCGGACGTTCGCGACGTCGTTCCTCGTCGAGCAGGCGGGCACGACCGCCGGCGTCGCCAACGCGATCTTCTTCGTGCTGCTCGTCGGCGCTGGTGTTTCCTCGCTCGCCGCCGGCTCCCTCGCCGATAGCATGGACCGGCGGGCCCTCGGGTTCGGTGCGCTCGCGGTCTCCACAGTTGCATTGGGTCTGACCGCGATCGTTCCGCTGGTCCCGATCGTGCTGTTCGGATGGTTTTTCCTCCTCGGCGTCGCGATGTGGGCCGCCCTGCCCGCGATGAACGCGATCACCTCCCAGTACTCCGAGCGCGGGTTCAGCGGGAGCCTCTTCGGCGTGATGTTGACGGCGGGATCGCTCGGCGGTGCACTCGGACCCCTGCTGTTCGGCGTCGCCGCCGAACGGTTCGGCCTCGGCGCGGCGTTCCCGCTCGTCGCGGTCGTCAGCGCGGGCGGTGCGGTCGCCTTCCTCGGGATGTATCGGATCTGAACGTCTCACAGCCCTCTCCGGTGGAACGGCCGTGACGTCGGGACACGCTCGATCAGGCTCCACGACTACACTCCACACACCGGCCTTCGTCCCCGTGACGGCGGAACCGCGAGGCGATGACCAAATCGAGCAGATTCATCTAACGTGATCCGATTTGCTCTCTCGGCGACACGAACGAGGACGGAGCCACGGTCCGCGATCGCACCGTACGGCTGTACCCACTCCCCGTCGTGTCACGGTATCCAGTCGAGCGGACGCGGGCAGTGGCACCGCCGAAATCGACCTCCAACACACGGAACCGAGTCGGCGGAGCCTACTCGACCATCTCGATCTCGACCCACGAGACGAGGCGACGCCCGATCCGCGTTCGGCAGACGGGGATCGGACAGCCGACGGCTTCAAATCGTGGAACAGCCACCGGAGCGGTGAATATCGGATTTCTTGTCTGGAACCAGCCCATTATATCGAAACAAACGACGACCTTCGACGGCAAAAAATCCGCTTGGCGATTTCCCTCTATCTGGCTGTTCTCCCTCCGACAGAGACGAACGAAAGACTCCCGAACGGTCTGTGTACGGTTTTTGGGTGATTCGCCGAACCCTCAACGGGATAAACAAAGAAGTATCGACCCGATACTTCACAGCACGTTCGGTTACAGTTCGAACATCTCCTCGCCGGGAGCGGTGTGCTCCGCGGCCACCTCGGTGTCGAGCTCGATCCCCAGTCCCGGTGCCTCGGGCACCGCTATCTCGCCGTCCTCGATGAGCGGTTCCTCTCGGACGAGCAGGTCGTCCCACCACTCCACCTCGCGGGCGTGCCACTCGAGCGCGAAGGCGTTCGGGACGGTTGCACAGGCGTGGACGCTCGCCATCGTCCCGACGGGACTGGAGATGTTGTGGGGCGCTACCGGCATGTCGAACGCGTCGGCGACCGTGGCGATCTTCCGGAATTCGAGGAGTCCGCCCGCCTTCTGGAGGTCGGGAGCGATGATGTCGACCGCCTGCTCGGTGAGGAACGGCAGGAACCCCTCGACCCGGGTGAGGTTCTCGCCGGCGAGGATCGGGGTGCTCGCCGCCGCCGTCACCTTCCGATGGGAGTCGACGCCCTCGGGTGGGACGGGATCTTCGAGCCACGCGAGGTCGTACTCCTCGAGGCCGCGAGCGATGCGCTCCGCGGTCTCGACCGAGAAGTTCCAGTGGAGGTCGAACGCGAGCGCCGGGTCGGCACCGATCTCCTCGCGGACCGCCTCGACGATGGCGAGTTTGTGCTCGACCGCGTCGTTCGAGAGCCGGCGGGTGGCCGTGTCGGCGTCCTCGATCCGCACGTCGAGGTCGAACTTGAGCGCGTCGAACCCCTCGTCGATCACCTCGCGGGCGGCGTCCGCGTACGACGCCGGGGAGTAGATCTCCCGTGGGTCGGCGTCGGACGACTCCGCGAGCGCCTCACCGGCGTGACAATCGCAGTAGATGCGAACGGCATCGCGGTACTTTCCCCCCATCAGCTGGTAGGCGGGGAGGTCGACGAGCTTCCCGACCACGTCGAACAGCGCGGTTTCGATCCCGCTGACCGCTGCCTGGGAGTAGCCGAGCGAGCCACCGAGACCCGAGAGGAGCTGGGTCATGTGCTCGGTGAGTCGGTCGATGTCGAAGGGGTTCTGACCGACGAGACCGGGACGGAGGAACTCGATGTACTCGGAGGCCGGTCCGGGGAACGCCTCCCCGAGGCCGTACTCTCCGGCACTGGTCTCGACTTTGATGAGGTTCCACGGGAAGTTCCCCTCGATCACGACGCAGCGGACGTCGGTTATCTCGATGTCACGCTCGTCGTCCCGTCTGCTTCCGTCCATCTGCAGGTCACGCCAGCCGACTCCGCCCAGCATGTCGTCGACGAACTGGCTGTACTTCGAGGTCGTTGGATTCGTCAAGGGTGGCATACACCACCCAGTAACGATGGGTACATAGATGTGCTGGTTCAGCCGAATCCGGCTAGTTCGATATGTTTGGAAGGTGCTGATCTGAGCGTTCGAATCCGGATGCCCGGTCGAATACGGTCGGTGAAGACGTCCGTCGGCCGTCGGGAGGCAACTGCGACCCCGCTCGTGTGACGGACGACCGAAGGACTACCCGGACAGCCGTCGATGAGTGACCGACGGAACTCTACCAGACAGGTTTCTCGCTACTCTAGCGGAGAGTGTTATAAAAAGTTTAACTCGGATGGTTCCCCAGAGAAGGGTGATGCAGTTCGTTCGCTATACTGACGGTACAAGCGTCCTCAAACACCGAGCAGTTCATCTTCGACGTCGGGGAACTCGTCTCGTACATCAGCGAGACGATGACTCTCCGGCCAGGCGACGTGATATCGACTGGCACCCCCGGCGGCGTCGGGATCTTCCGTGATCCGGTAGAGGTACTCGAACCCGGACGGACGACCGAAGCCGAGATCGAAGGTATCGGTACGCTCACGAACACCGTAGTCGAGCAACCACTGGAACCCCGGTCGCTTCCACGTACGGGGTCGGTGAATACCGGTACACAGCCCAACAGTCCCTATGAACCTTGTTTGGCCGCACGAGGGGGGATCCCTGTATCACCGGCCAGTCGGGAGATCCACAGCCTTGGGTAAACGTGCTCTCGGCAGCGACAACCGCTCGAAAGCAAGTGGTTGAAGCAACCTCTTCGGGCACCGACTCATACTGTCGGTCAGAAGTACGTGAACATCGACGGCCCGAGAACCCATCGCAGGTGGTGGATGTTCGGGTCTGTGGTTCTCGATCACTTCTGACCGACAGTATCACCCGGTGAGTCCGTCCGGCGAAACCGTTGCGTTGAACCAAATAGTTGATAAGCCTATTGCGAATTTTTGGAGGTAGATGTCGTCAGAGACCGCAGAAAGCGAAGCGATGAGACGGTTCAGAGAACGAGATCTCAAATACGACGAGGAAAACGAATTCAACAGGCAGTTCAGTTATTCGCCTGCGATTGGGTTGGGGGAAGAAGAGGGTGTGAGCCGCCGCGACCCATCCAGCGTCGTTCGGGTCGGGTCGACCTACTACGTCTGGTACACCAAGGTGGAGGGCCCAAGCGTCGGCATCGAACACGCCACCGAGGAACTACCGGCACGGACGTGGGACCTCGCAGATGTCTGGTATGCGACCTCCGAGGACGGGCACTGCTGGACCGAACAGGGAAAAGCCGTCGAACGCGGCGGACTGGAGTTCGACGAACGGAGCGTGTTCACACCCGATATTCTGGTAGCGAACGATCGATACTACCTGTTCTACCAAGCGATATCGGACCACTACTATCGATCGACCCAAAACGTCGTTGCGATGGCTTCCGCGGAGTCCCCTGACGGCCCGTGGGAGAAAGAGTCTGAGCCGATCTTGGAAGCAGGCGAGGGGCCGAGCAAGTGGGATCGACAAGCCCAGAAAAACCACGACCCAGGGCCTCTGAAACTGGATGGTCAGTATCTCCTCTACTACAAAGGGACCGTCGTAACTGAAGGCCAATCGAACCAGAGACGGCCCCAGTGGGGAGTCGCAGTCGCGGATGACCCCAGTGGACCATACGAAAAGTCGGAGCTGAATCCGGTGACGAACAGCGGCCACGAGACACACGTGTGGCGACACGGAGACGGCGTAGCCGCCCTGATCACTCGTGATGGTCCGGAGAAAAACACGATCCAATACGCCTCCGATGGGCTGAATTTCGTTCCAAAGGCGAATATTCGTGACCCGCCGATCGCGGGTGGTCCATACCGGCCAGAAGTGGCTGACGGCGAAGATATCGAACGGATGTCGTGGGGGCTCTCGCACGAACCATGGGGGACGTGGCCTCACATCGTCCGGTTCGACTGTTGAACAACGCTCGTAATCGAGGAGTGTGCTATCTGAAATAGATCCGATTGGTCACCCATCGGTGCTCACCGCGGTTGGAGATGGGTGATCGAAGTCGTCCGTAGCCGACGGCAAAACCTGTCAAACGCAGCGATAGGGATCAGCAGTGGTGTTCGGAGTTTTTCTCCCGAGACCATTCCCGGCGAGCGGTCTCTCCCGGTGGAATCTATGGAAATAACTGCTGATCCCGATACCACACCCACGACTGCACGGCGGACCCGAGCGGTCGCTTCGCGGTCGAGAACGCGGTTTCGAGCATCGACCGCTACCCATGCAGCGTTCATTCCCGAAGGAGTTAAACAGTACGTCGGGTTTGATCCGCTATGACAGCGAAGGAAACTGTATCGGCAGACGTGACCGTCGTCGGCGGTGGTATGGCCGGGACGTGTGCCGCACTCGCCGCGGCCCGCCTCGGGTGCGAGACCGTCTTGATCAACGACCGACCGGTCTTGGGCGGCAACGCGAGCAGTGAAGTACGCGTCTGGATCAACGGCGCTACCGGCGGGAACAACAACCGCTACGCACGGGAGAGCGGAATCATAGAAGAGCTATTGCAGCGAAACAAGCACGACAACCCGGCTGGCAGTCCCGACGCCTGGGACGCGGTGCTTGTCGATGCTGTCCGCGCCGAGGCAAACCTCGAGTGCTATCTCAACACGATCGTCACGGACCTGACCACGGACGACGACGAAGTCACGTCCGTGACCGGCCACCAGCTCATGTCCGAGCGGACGATCGAGTTCCGGGGCCCACAGTTCGTGGACGCCACCGGCGACGGTGTACTCGCGGACAAAGCGGGCGCGGAGTGGATCCAAGGCCGCGAGAGCGAGGCGGCGTACGACGAACGTGCGGCCCCATCACAGCCCGATCGCCGAACCCTCGGGTCGAGCATCATGTTTTCCTCGAAGGTTGCTGACGAGCCAGTCGCGTACGAACCACCCACGTTCGCACATGAGTTCAAAGAGAATCCACCAGGAATAATCGCCGAGCGCACCGACCCCCAGCAACGCGACGAGTGTTACTGGTGGATCGAGTACGGCGGCGACGAAGACCTCGACCCGATCACCGACAACGACGAGATCCGCGACGAACTGTGGGCGACCGTCTACGGTATCTGGGACTACATCAAAAACAGCGGCGAGTTTCCCGAAGAGGAGGTTGCGAACCTGCAACTGGAATGGGTCGGGAAGGTCCCTGGGAAACGCGAGTCCCGCAGGGTGATGGGCGACCACGTACTCACCGAACACGACGTCGTGACACAACGTCGATTCGAGGACCGCGTCGGACACGGTGGCTGGTCGATCGATCTACACCCACCGTCCGGCATCTACGACGACCAGGGTCGCGGGTCCCAGCACTACCACATCGACGGCCCCTACACGTTTCCTTACCGGAGTCTGTACGCGCGCGACCTCGACAACGTGTTTCTGGCCGGACGCCACGTCAGTGCGAGCCACGTCGCCTTCGGCACGCTCCGCGTCCAGATGACGCTCGCCACCGTGGGGCAGGCTGTCGGGACTGCGGCGGCGCTCTGCCGACACCGTAGCGAGACCCCTGCGGAACTCGCCAGCAGCGAGAGCGGTACCGACGAACTCCAGCAGACACTCCTCCGAAACGACCAGTGGGTCGTCGACGTGCCGAACCGCGACCCGACGGACCTCGCACGTGATGCGACCGTTGTTGCGTCGTCCGCACAGCCGAGTTCGCTGACCGACCCCGAAACGACCGTCACGCTCGACGGAGACACGGACATCGGCTTTCACCTCGCACATGCTGGGGAACTCGAGTCGATCGAATTGCTGCTGGACGCGGACCCCGGCGTCGTCGACGGCGACACGCTCGACGTCGTCGTCGAAGTGTACGACGAGAACAGACCGGAGAACACGGTTCCCAACCACCACATCGGCGAGACGACGGTCGCCGTTTCCGTCGACGATCCGTCGTGGGTGGAGATTCCGGTGAATCACGACGTGGGCGAGGAACAAGGCGTGTTCCTCGTCCTCCGGAACCCGGACGGCGTCCGTGTCCACTCCAGGGAGCGCGAATTGACCGGCGTTATGGCCTTCCCTGAGGTCGAACACCACTCCCACAGTATCGATGGACTCCCCGAACAGTCCGCATTCTGGGGCCAGCCCGACCAGCACGAGATGGCACCGTTCGACTGGGTGCCGTGTTTCCGGACGACGCCAGCGTCGGCGACGCCGCTGTTCGCGGCCGAGAACGTCGTCGACGGCTATTCGCGGCCGTGCGGGCTGGGCCACAGTTGGATCTCAGCACCGTTCGAACCCGCGGGCGGAAACGCCGACGGGGCGGTGGCGACCGAAGCCGAGTGGGTCGAGTTCGCGTGGGACGAGACCCGGACGGTGAGTACCGTCCAATTCGCCTGCAACACCCGTCTCAACGAGTGGTTCAATATTTACGGCGAGGAGGCACGCGCCGAACCCGAAACCGTCCGTGACTACCGCGTCGAGGTCGAACGCGACGACGAGTGGGAGACAGTGGTACGAGAGACGGACAACTACCAGCGCTTCAGACGCCACTCGTTCGAGCCCGTCGAAACCGACCGCTTCCGGGTTGTCGTCGAGGCGACGAACGGCGTCCCGTGGGTCGAACTGTTCGAAGTCCGCGCCTACGGTCCCGACCACGATCTCCCGCTTCCCGAGCGCTGAGGAGTATGACGGCCCGCGTCAACGACTTCGAAGAGGCCGCCGCCGACCCGCAGGTCGAGCACAACGAGATGATCGTCGAAGTCGACCATCCCCACGAGGGCACCTTCCGCACGACCGGCACCAGAGAAACGCGGACGTTTTAATTTATGGAAAGGTATTTAGGTATCGAAACAGGACGTGTGGTGATGTCTGACTATACCACGGATATCGATAGACGTAAAGCGCTCGAGATATCTGGTTCCGCCTCGGCTCTCTTCCTCGCTGGATGTGCAGACAGTGGAAGCAGCGGTCAGGGCTCAAACAGCAACGGCACGGGGCAGGACGCTGCCGGCAACGACACCGGTTCGAGCGGTGGCGACTCCGGCCAGCAGAAGGTCAGGCTGCTGACCCACTACGGCTCCGAGACCGAAGTTTTCAACGGCATCATCGACCGGTTCGAGGAAGAAAACGGCGCGACAGTCGAGCTGACGCAGATACCGCCGGCGAACTACTGGCAGCAGTTCTCGACGGCACTCGGCACGTCCAACGCCCCGGACATGTGGGGCAAAGGGCCCGGGCCTGGAGAGCTCGGAAAGTACGTCGCCCGCGGCGTGCCGGTCGATCTCAGCGAGCATCTCGAACAGAGCTTCGTGGACGAGTTCGCCGGGACTCGCACCTGTCGGTACGAAGGCGAGGACATTCTGTCCTGGCAGTCCCAGGACGGGGCCCTCTACGGTCTCCCGATCGACGTCTTCGGCTGGTGTTACTGGTACAACAGGGACGTACTGGCCGATATCGGTATCGACGAGTCGAAGGTGAAGCGCCGGTCGGACATGACGTGGCAGGAGTTCCGGGACGTTCTTCAGCAGGCGAAAGACGCCGGATACACGCCGATCGTGATGGGTGGGAACAAGAACATGGACCTCATCGGCATCTGGGTCGCCGATTCGCTGTTCAAGCAGGTGGGTGCGCAGACGATGACGCAGACGCTGCTGGGAAGAAACGACAGGAAACTCAACGAGGAACCGTTCGTCGAAGCGATGCGGAAGTATCAGCGTCTGTACGACGATGGGTTGATCAACGAGTCCGTGACGGCCATCACCCGTCCACAGTCGGTGAACCTCTTTTATAACGGCGATGCCGCCTTCTACTCACAGGGCAGTTGGATGCCCAGTCAGATCGATCGGATGATCGGCGAGGACGCCCCCGAGATTCACGAGAAGATGGGATACTTCTGGCATCCGTACTATCCCGACGCGTACCAAGACGGGAAAGACGAGCGTTACGGTGCCACTGGCAACGTCATGGCCCTGAACAAGCAGAGCATCGAAGAGCGTGGCAACATGGACGAATCGATAGCGTTTCTGAAGCACTTCTTCAACCAGAACAACCAGCACGCGTTCTTCAGCGAAGGTGGTGTCCCGGTCGCTCGTGTCGACGCGTGGTCCGACCTCAACGAGGAACAGAAGGTCCAGCAGACGGTCATCGACCAACTGAACGAAGCGAGTACCACGTACCCGATCGCGTCGGGTGCCTTCCTACCGAGATCGTGGGAGGCGTTCGTCGCGGGAGTCGGTGATCTGTTCTCGGGAACGGACCCACAGAAGATCATGGACACCGTCGAATCCGCCAGACAGGACGACCTGGAAGAGTACTCCTGAGACCGTACCGAAACCGACCGCGTCGTCCGATCGGGGGCGATCGGCGGTTCGATCCCGCTGGGTAGATCGTTACGGGAACGGAGTCGGCGTGTCGCACGTTGTTCCATAACGAACGCTTATATACCTCGTCCGAGTACCGGTCGCCCGGGTACAATGGCGACAGCAGATGCGAGCATAGTCGACGGCCTGCGTTCGGTGAAGAATTCGTACAAACAGTGGATCTATCTTTTCCCCGCACTCGTTTTCTACATACCGCTCGTGCTCCTCCCAGTCCTGTTCGTCTTGTGGCTCAGCTTCAACTCTTGGGGAGGTGGGATCGAACAGCAGTACGTTGGCCTCGCCAACTTCGAATCCGTGTTCAGTAGCGACGTCTTCTACACGTCGCTGTGGCACAACATCGTCATTCTCGGTGTGAACCTGGTGGCTCACACTGTCGGAGCGTTACTGCTCGCGATGGCGCTACGGAAGGCTCACAGACGACTCCAGCCGCTCTTCCAGACGGCGATCCTGCTCCCGATGTCGCTCATGTCGGTCGCCGTCGCACTCATCTGGTCGCTTCTGCTGAACCCGGAACTCGGTGCGATCAACGCGATCATCGCTGCGCTCGGCATCGATTGGCAACCGATCTGGCTTGGCGATCCCGGCCTCGCCTTGCTGTCCGTGATCTTCGTCACGAACTGGTGGTGGTTCGGGTTCTGGGTCGTCATCTGGCTGGTTGGACTCTCCAGCATCGACGAGAAATACTACGAAGCAGCGGCCATGGACGGTGCCAATCGGTTACAGATATTCCTCTACGTGACACTCCCCCAGCTGAAGCAGTCGGCCGTTCTCGTGACCACCCTCACCACGATCAACGCGATCCGTCAGTTCGGACTGTTCTGGGTCATGACGGAAGGTGGCCCCGGACGAGCCACGGAGGTACTGCTCACGTGGATCTACAAGGTGGCGTTCTCCATCAACAGCTTCGGCCAAGCGGCCGCCGCCACGGTTCTTCTCTTCTCACTCATCCTGGTGTTCACGTTCGTCAACCTGAAACTCACCGGTGCCGGGAGTGAGGCGTGATGAGTGTCGCCTCGCGGACTCGGGAACTCGTACGGGAGGTCCGTTCCGAAACGATCGGTATCAGAAGCGCTGCTCTTCACCTCGCGATGTTCGGTATCGTGGCGATCTTCGTCGTCCCCGTGCTCATCTTCTTCATGAACAGCGTGAAATCCTCTTCGGGAATCTTCACTCGATCCTACGAGCTTCCGGAATCCATCACTCTCGGGAAGTACGTGACGGCGTGGACCCAAGGTGGGTTCTCACAGTACATGGTCAACAGCATTCTCGTCGTGGGTGTGAGCCTCCTGTTGATCCTCGTTTGCTCCACCCTGGCGGCGTACGCCATCGTCCGATTCGAGTTCCGAGGGAAGTACGTGGTCGTCTCGTTGGTGCTCGCGGGATTCATGATCCCGACGCAGGTGTTGTTCATCCCCCGGTTCGTCATGCTCAGCTGGGCGGGACTGATCGACACCCACCTGAGTCTCGTTCTGGTCTACGTGGCGAGTGCGCTCCCGTTCTCCATCTTCCTGCTCAGACAGTTCTTCGTCGGTATCCCGGCCTCGCTCGCCGAGGCAGCACAGCTCGACGGGTGTTCGGACTTCCAGACCTTCTACAGGATCTATCTACCGCTCGCGGTCCCCGCGATATCCGCCGTGTTCATCTTCCAGTTCGTCATCCTGTGGAACGAGTTCCTGTATGCGTTCACCTTCATCAGTTCCGACGGGCTGCGAACGCTGCCAGCAGGACTGCTCAACTACAGAGGGGCATACGGAACCGACTGGTCGAAGATGATGGCCGGTGTCGGGATCTCAGTTATCCCGACCATCATCGTGTTCGTCCTCTTCAGAAACCAGTTCCTCCGAAGTCTCAACATGCAGGCCAAAGGATAGCCCTCGCTGATCACGCCCAGACACGCTGAGGACCGGGCCATAACTCCGTCTTAGCGAGCGTGTGATCAAATGCGGCCAGTTCACTTATGTCGCCACGGGATGTTGTAACAACACTTTTGTACGAGAGAAGGAGTACTTTGGACGAAGATGGGCGCACTACAGATCAGTGGACTCACCAAGCGATTCGAGAATGACGGAAACGAGATCACCGCCGCCGACGACATCAGCATCGAGGTAGCTGACGGTGACTTTCTCGTGCTGGTTGGGCCGTCCGGCTGCGGAAAAACAACCACCCTTCGTTGCGTTGGTGGCCTAGAGAGACCCTCCGAGGGAAACATCAGTCTCGATGCCGAGTCGTTGGTTGGCAAGCCACCACAATCTCGAAACATCGCGATGGTGTTTCAGGATTACGCGCTCTATCCCCACATGACGGCCAGGGAGAACATGAGTTTCGGACTGAGGATGAACACAGACCTGTCCGCTGAGGAGATCGAGACAAGGGTCACGGATGTAGCCGAGATGATGGGGATCGAGAGCCTCTCGCAAAAGAAACCGGGCGAACTTTCCGGCGGACAACAGCAGCGAGTGGCCCTTGGCAGAGCGATCGTTCGTGATCCAGAGGTGTTTCTGATGGACGAACCTCTCAGCAATCTGGACGCGAAACTGCGGACGACGATGCGTACGGAAATCCAGGAACTACAGGAAAAACTGGAGACGACCACCGTCTACGTCACGCACGATCAGACAGAGGCAATGACTATCGGCGATTCTATCGCGATACTCAACGACGGGAAGCTTCAGCAGCACGGCACGCCGCTGGAGTGCTATCATATGCCCAAGAACCGATTTGTCGCTGGTTTTATCGGTTCGCCGAGCATGAACTTCGTCGACTGTACGGTCTCCGATCGGTCGCTCGAGTATGGAGGGGGATCTCACAGCATGTCGGAGGACCTTCGAGCCGATCTCACGGATGCGCCAGAAGAGGTGACAGTGGGAATCCGTCCGAGCGATATCGAAATCGCTCGAGACCACGTAGACGATGCTGTCCGGTGTGAAATCAACGTGGTCGAACCGCTCGGCGATGTAACCCACGTCTACGTCACATTCGACGACACGGAACTGGTGGTCACAGTCGATGGCGAACGGGCAGTTCAAAACCAGCGATCGGTTCGTGTCAAATTCCCGGATGACAAACTGCACGTGTTCGATCAGGTGACTGGAGAGGCGATCCGGAACCGGGCCCCTCCCGAAGATCAGAGTGATCTACTGAGAGTGTGATCTCGATACGAAACCGCTGGCCGCCGGCTCAGTGGACCCAATCTTCGACTGCTGGAGGTTCGGAGATATCGGACCCGTTGAGTCGGCCGTGATCGTGAGCAGACGCCTTCACTCAGCTGGTGTTCAGGGTGACATATCCATCGAAGCCGAGAACGACTTCCTGAGCAACGTCACCGAACAGCGCCTTCCCAGTCGGCGATCGATGTCGGCCGAGCATGAAGACGTGATCACAGTCCCGGTCGGCCGCAACGTCGAGCACGGTACCGGCGACCTCGTCGTCGTCCGACGCTACGGCGATAGCCTCCACGTCCACAGCCTCCGGGAGAGTGTCGTTCGCCATCTCTTGGAGATCGTTTGCAGCGGCGTTGAGGACGGTCTGGCTATCGTAGCTCACGTTTTCGACCGAACCGATCAGAGCGAGCGTCTCGCTATCGGCCTCGTACTCCGTTCTGGTCACTACCTGCAGGAGAACGAGTTCTGCATCCGCGCCCAACGCCTGCTCCCCCGCCTCCCGGAGGAGATCCCGATGTTCGTCAGTCTTTTCAGCAACTACTAATCCTCGTATCATGTTCGAACCACTCGCAGTACTTCAGCATAAATCCACCGGAGCGCTCGTTCGTGATGTTTTTCGGATCGAACTCCTCTAACGGTTCGACCGCGGCCGGTTGTAAGTGTCTGGCAGATCCCCAACTGACGCTGGGTGACTCTCGCTGGAGTGCTCGACGCGTGACGCATGGGCCAGAGTGCAGAGGCGAGACAGTATCTCGTGTCACGAAGTGACACGCGCTGACGCCGTGAGGTGATTCGGTGACGTCGGCGAGCAGTCCCGCGCTCGATGTGACCTCTGGCGTGTGCAAACACGCCGAGGTTGGCGGTGAGAACACGAACCGCTTGCTCGTCACACCCCCGTCCTCTTCCGCCGCAACCTGCGATTCACGTCTAAAGGTCGCCCTATCGATACTGTGTGATGAACGTCCAGTGTTGCCGCTGAACATGCGAGCGTACGAAGTGCTGGAACGGGAACAGCCAGTTCAGTACAGCAATGCTGGAATGTGTCCATAACAGCGCTATTAGTGTTATGCAGTAGGACAGATCTGATACGCCTCCATTCGAGAGTGCCTTCCAAGCAATCAGCAGACAGTATCGAAGTAATACTGTGTGATCCCCCATCATTGCTGTATCTGTCCCAATCCTCCCGAATCACTGGATGTCGTGGGCCACTTCGGTAGCCGCCGACACGAGGATCGGTGGCTGTCGGTGAACAGTTTGTCGAGCAAACAACCGACGGCTCGGTCCCACGACTCCCCACAGACCGAACGAGCGATCTGCCGGCGACGGCACTACTCAGGAAACGTGAAGACTGGCTTGGTGGTCTGGGCCTCGAGGAACGTGGTGAACGCTGTCTCGGGGTCGTCGATCGAAAAGGACGTATCGATGATCTGCTCCGGTTCGATGACGGACTCCTCGATCAGCGACAGGGCTTGGCGGAAGTTCTGCCACAGCGATCCGTAGGAGGTATCGATATCGATTTCACCGCGAACGACGGGTGCCATCTTGATGCCACTCGGTTCGCCGGGTATCCCGACGATCAGGATCTGCCCGCCCTTTCGCACCTGTTCGGCGGCGATCTCTACCCCGGATCGATGACCGGTGGCGTCGAACACCACATCGAATCCGATATCGTCGGTGAACGCCGATGCGGCGCTGTCCAGCTCCCGTCGACCGAGGTCGATCGTTTCGATCCCGAGGTCGTTCGCCAGCGGCAGCCGGTAGTCCGCGTCGGGCTCGAGCCCGGAGAGAAGTACGGACGCTCCCATCGAGTCGGCGATCGCAGCGGTCAGCAGTCCGATGGGACCCGGCCCCTCTACGAGGGCGGTGTCTCCTGCAGTGAGAGCCGATCGCGTCAAGACGGCCCGTGCCGCGACACTGAGCGGTTCGGCGATCGCTGCGTGCTGGAGCGGAACGTCGTCCGGGACGAGATGGAGGTTCGTCGCCGCCGCGCACGTGAACTCGGCGTAGGATCCGTCGCGATGCATACCCTTGATCGAGAAGTCCTGACAGACGTTCTCCTGACCGTTTCGGCATTGAAAACAGACACCACATCGTCGTGTCGGGTCCTCGACCACCCGGTCACCGACCGAGAACTGGCTTACGTCGCCGCCGATGGCGGTGATCTCGCCGGAGTACTCGTGACCCATGATCCTCGGGAGGGCGACCCATTCGAAGCCGTTGTGATACTGGAACGCGTGCACATCGCTTCCACACACCCCGGTCGAGTGGACCTTGATCACCACTTGGTCGTCGTCTGGGTCAGGCATTTGCCGCTCTGTCACGTCCACGTCCTTGGGCCCAGTTTGTACGATTGACTTCATGTGTCTGTGTGAGGCGTTTCGGCCGTCTGGTTGCCTCAGTTCTGTGCTCTCGTCGCAGACATAAAAACCACTAGCTCAGCACACACCACCCTCTGGCCGCCGGTTCAGTACCTCTCGGCCGGTGTCCCGACGCTGGTCGTGCGGTCGGACCGTGACAGCCGCAATGACCGATGACGACGATGAGCCAGCGTTTCCCAGTGTTCGATAGCAGACGCCCCTCCCGCCTCGTGGGACCTTTCGGAACCGTATCCGCGCGGAATCGAATCTCACACGACCCTTCGGCCAAACGTCGTCCCAGAGTCACGCTGACCGGTCGAGGCCACAAGCTCGTCAGTTCAGGTGAACCGTCTGCCCCGTCTCACCGGCTTCGTAGATCGCCTCGATCGCCCGCATATCCAGCAAGCCGTGGTCGCCGCTCGGCCCGATGGGGGACGCCGACATGACACGATCGGCGAAGTAATCGAAGATCTCGACCATCTGATTCACCTGGGGCGTGTCGAGTGCAATCGTCTTGTCCTGCCGTGTGAGCCTGATCTCCGTCTCCATGTGGTACGCAGGCTCGACGAACACCTCCCCCTCAGTGCCAACGAGGCGCAAGCTCGTCGTCGTGTGGGCGTTCGAGCTGGCTGTGCACGCGAGATACGTGCCGTCCTCGAACGTCGTGGTGTAGGCAGTGTGTTCGTCCGGAACCTCCTCGAACGCCCCGTGCTCCGAGTGCATCACGGACTGGATCGCGATCGGATCCGCATCGAGCAGGAACCTCGTCGTGTTGAGGGGATAGATCCCGATGTCGGTCACCGTCACACCGGACCCGACCAGGTCCGGATCGAGGCGCCACCGATCCGGTTCGTCGCCGAGATCGTCCATGCTGTCCGAGTTCGTTCCGATCGCGTGGACCGGATCGCCGATGAACCCGGCGCGCACCAGCTCCCGTGCCCGACGGATCGCGGGTTCGGTGTGCATGCGGTAGTCGATCGCGAGCGGTACGTCGGCACTCACACAGACGTCGACCACCTCCCGAGCACGGTCGACGCTGGCTTCGATCGGCTTCTCACAGAGAATCGCCTTGTCGAGTCCCGCAGCCGTCTCGACGAACGGGAGATGCAGGGCGTTCGGGGAGCAGACGTACACAGCGTCGTAGGCGTCGGCGGCAACGCCGTCGTGGAACTCGTCGTACGTGATGCCGTGTTCGATGGTCGCCGAGTCGTCGGCGATCCGTCGGGCCTTCCGTTTGGAGCCACTCACGGCAACGGTGGTTTCACACAGCTCGGCGTCGACGGTCGCGGGAATCGCGTAATCGATCGTCCACCAGCCGAGGCCGATGACGGCCAGCCGGACCGTCCCGTCCGTCACCGTCTGCCAGTCCCGGGTTTCGAACCCGTCGACGAACTCCTCCAGGGTCATACTCCGTTTCTCGTCGATGAGACCTATAAGTGTTCTGTGAACCGTCCCCCGCGTTCGTCCGGAGTGCGTATCGCGAACCGCCGAACAGCCGGCAAACCAGCCGGTGGAGAGCCTCTGGCGCAGAGGACGCGCGACGGAGACAGCAACGTTTATCAATCCACGAGATGTCCGTACCACGTACTTATGGACGATATATCCACGATCACAGCCGTCGAGACGGGGCTGTACGGTATCCCGAACGACGAAGCACTCGAGGACGCGACGCAGACGTTCGACGAGCTCGAACTCGTCACGGCCCACGTCGAGACGTCCGGAGGGCATCGCGGTGTCGGCTTCACGTACACCATCGGCCGAGGAGGATCGACCGTCAAGGAGTTCCTCGACGACGTTCTCGTGCCTCGATTGGAAGGTGCACCCGTGGCTCCCCGGCAAGTGTACGCCGACCTCAGGTCAGAGACGACGTTCGTCGGCCGAGAGGGAATCTCGGAGTTCGCCATCGCCGCCGTCGATACGGCGCTGTGGGACGCGAAGGGCAAGGAGACCGACCAGCCGCTGTACGGTCTTCTGGGCGGAACGCAGCGACGCGTCCCCGCCTACGAGACGAACGGGGGGTGGATCCAGTTCAGCGAAGCGGAGCTCCGTGAGAACGCACGGCGCGTCGCCGACGAGGGGTTCTCGGGGATGAAGATGAAGATCGGCCGTGGTCACGCCGAGGACGCACGTCGCATCCGTGCCGTCCGCGAGGAGCTTCCGGAGGACCGGGATCTGTTCGTCGACGCCAACTGCTCGTTCACGGTCGCCGACGCACGCCGGTTCACCAACGAACTCGACACGTCCATCGATTGGCTCGAAGAACCGCTCCTGAAGGGGGACTACAGTGCCTACGCCGATCTGCGGAGCAAGGTCGACGTCCCCATCGCGCTGGGCGAGAACGGGTACAACACGACACAGTTCAAACAGGTGCTCGCCCAGGACGCGGCCGACTTCCTCCAGCCGGACGTGAGTCGCGTCGGGGGAATCACCCCGTGGCTGACCGTCGCGGAGACGGCCGATCTGTGGAACACGCCGGTGTCGCCCCACTACGTCGAGCCAGTACACGTCCACCTCGCCGCGCCGTTCGAGAACGTTCCGTTCGTCGAACACCACTCGACCGTTCTCAACGAGGTCGTCGAGTCACCGCTCGAACTCGAAGACGGTGGGTTCGTCCCACCGAACGCTCCCGGCCACGGGATGGTCTTCGAGGGGCTGGAGCAGTACGCCCGCGACGCCGCGTAGTCGAGCGCGAGCGAGTCGCCGAACCACACAGACTGACGGTTCCCCGACTGCCGGTTCTCGACTGGACGACCGCGCTACGTCTCGGTCGAGCTTTCGATATTTCGTCGGATTCGGAGACACGCTTCGGCCGGAGAAGCGACGTGTGATCTCAACAATCGAACCGAACGATGTGCGGCCAGGTCTTCCACGCCCGATGGGCGAGCCCCCACGTCATCTGCTCCACGTCTTCCCCGTCCGCGAACTCCGGCCGGTACGGACCGCCCGCGATCGGCGGGGACTGGACGTTCGCTTTCGGCGTGAAGTTCAGCCCGTCGGGTGCGAACTGGATCGTGTTCTTTTCGGGCCCGTCACGAGTGAGGAGTGCAGCCACGCCCCCGTCGTGTCGCCACACGTGCGTTTCGTGACCGCTGTTCGTTACCGGGTTCAGCTCCGACTTCTCGTACGGGCCCTCGGGGTCGTCGGCCAGCGCGACCCCCCACTGGCGTCGCCACTGGCTCGGCTGTCCCTTCGTCTCCGGGGTTCCTTCCCCCTTGTAATAGAGGAGGTACGTGTCGTCGAGCTTCAGCGGCCCGGGATCGTGGTTCTTGAGCACCCGTCGGTCCCACTCGGTCGGCCCCTTCCCCGCCTCCAGGACCGGTTCGGACTTTTTCTCCCAGGGTCCGTCGGGCGAATCGGCGGACGCCATCGCGACGACGTTCCGGGTGGACTGGTATCGGTGATCGGGGATCGCCTGATAGAAGAGATGGTATCGACCGCTCTCGACCAGGATATCGGGAGTGAAGACGCTTCGTTGGTCGAATCCCAGTCCGCCGCGTTCGACGGCTTTTCCCCGCTCGGTCCAGCAGTGCCCGTCCTCGGACGTCGCGTACCAGATATCGGCGAGATCCCACGACGTCGCCGGCAGCTCGTCGGTGGCCGAATCGATGCCGACCTCGGGGGACCCCTCCATCTTGGTGTACCAGACGTAGTAGGTCGACCCGACCCGAACGACGCTGGAGGGATCGCGACGGCTCACGCCCGATTCCTCCCCTAACCCCACAGCGGGCGAGGAGCTGAACTGCTCGTCGAACTCGTTCTCGTCGTCGTATCTCAGGTCTCGCTCCCTGAATCGTTTCGTCGCTTCGCTTTCCGTGGAGTCGGGTGCCATTCAGCTAAAGCAGCACGAGGAGCCTGTATAAATGTAGCGGTTGGGTCGGTTCCGTCGCTCGGTACAGAGCGTCGCGGTCGGACCGTCCCGGTCGGCTTCGGTCGCGGTGGCAGCAACGCGGCTCGCTCAGGTCTTCGAGTTCGACGCCAGCGAGAGGCGCAGCACGTACGCGTGGTCCAGGTCGACGTCGGATGGCAGGTCCACGGATAGCGTCTGATCGCCCCGGTCGAACGGTATCTCGTCGCTCGGCTGGTCGGCGACGTGCCAGTTCAGATCGCTCGGTCCGCCAACGAGATCGATCCGTTCGATCGCGGGCTGGGAGTGGTTCCCCTCGGAGACGATCCGATGGAGCGGCGTCTCGATCGTGACCTCGCCGTCCTCGGGCCAGTCGAGCAGGGCGACGTAGTAGGTCTCCCCGTTCCGGAGGAACCGCTTGTCCTCCGGTGTGAACGAGACGCTCGAGGCCTCCTCGAACTCCGTCGACGTGACCTCGGTCGGTCCCTCACCGGGAACCCACCCTGGCCGTGCGCCGAAAACCGACTCGCCGTTCGTCTCGAACCAGTCGCCCAGCTCCCGGAGCAGTTCAGCCGGTTCGTCGGGCACCGTTCCGTCCGGGCGTGGGCCGACGTTCAGGAGCGTGTTCCCGTTCTTGCTGAGACGGTCGACGAACCCGGTGACCAGGGTCTCGGCCGACTTGAAGTCCGCGTCCTCGACGTACCCCCACGACTCGCGGTCGACGGAGGTGTCGGTGAGCCAGCTCTGGATCGAGAGGTCCTCCCGACGCGAGCGCTCGTGGTCGACGACCCCGACGCCGGGCGGGAGCTGTCGCTTGTGCGCGACGTCGACCTCCTTGCCCCACTTCTCGGCCTCGTTGTAGTAGTGTGAGACCACCTGCCGACGGTACTCGTCGTGTTCGAGGAACGGCTGGAACCCCCACGCGAAGTCGAACCAGATGAGGTCGGGCCGGTACTCGTCGACGACCTCGTTCGTGAGGTCCCGCCACTCCTCGTAGTACTCCTCCGGTGGCTCCTCCCCCTCCTCGTGGGGATCACCGTAGAGACCCGCGTACTCGGGATCCATCGTGTCGTAGCCCTCCTCGCGGGGGAAGTACCACCAGCGGAAGGCGTGGTGGAACGCGGCGACGAACTTCATCTCCCGGTCGCGGACCGCCTCGGCGAGCTCGCCGACGATGTCCCGTTCGGGGCCCATCTCGACTGCGTTCCACTCGGTGATATCCGAGTCCCACAGGGCGAAGCCGTCGTGGTGCATGGCGGTGACGCCGACGTACTCGGCACCGGCCTCCTCGCAGAGATCGACCCAGCGTTCGGCGTCGAACGCCTCGCCGGTGAACTCCGGGATGAACTCCCTGTAGCCGTGTTCGGACGGGTCGCCGTACGTCCGGGTGTGGTGCTCGTTCGCGTCGGACCCCTCGCGATACATGTTGCGCGGGTACCACTCGTTGTGGTGGGCGGGCACCGAGTAGGGGCCCCAGTGGAAGTAGACGCCGAACTTCGAGTCCTTGAACCACGTCGGTATCGAGTGCGATTCGAGCGATTCCCACTCCGGTCTGTAGGTGGCCATACCCCCTCCCTGATTGGGCCCCGCAAAACAGTTACGGAACCGGCTGCCGAGCGACTCCGCCGGGCGGACGGCTACCCTCCAGACAGCGGATCGCTTTTCGCCGCCTGTTCCCGACGAAGCCGCTCGCGGAGCCGTTCGCGCACGGCGGCGTGATCGTCGCGTTCGGCCAGGTTCGTCGTCTCCGCCGGATCCGATTCGAGGTCGAACAGCTGTGTCCGACCCTCGCCCGTTCGATACTCGATCAGTTTGTACCGCTCGCCCCGTATCGCGCGCTGTACGTCCTCGTAGGCGAGGAAGACGTGCTCTCTGAGCGTCGTATCGGGACTGTCGAACGTCGGGACGAGCGATCCGCCCTCGACCTCGTCGGGGACGTCGACACCGGCGAGGTCACACAGCGTCGGGAAGAGGTCGTAGTGACAGGAGAGTGTCTCCCGGCGTTCCGCTCCCGGCACGCCGGGGCCGGCGAGGACGAGCGGCACGCGAACGCTGTGGTCGTAGAGGTTCTGTTTGCCCATGAGACCGTGCTGGCCGACCGCGAGACCGTGGTCGGCGGTGAAGACGACGATGGTGTGCTCTCGCTCGCCGATCCGTTCGAGGGTGTCGAAGACGCGGCCGAGCTGCGCGTCGAGATGGGTGATCATCGCGTAGTAGTCGGCGATGTGCCGGCGTATCTTCTCGGGTTCACGCGGGTGGTCCTCCAGGCGCTCGTCCCTGCCGCGCCACCCGATGTCGAAGGGGTGTTCGGGGGCGAAGTTCTCCGGAAGCGGGATCTCGTCGTGGTCGTACATCGCCAGAAACTCGCCGGGGCAGGTCCGCGGGTCGTGTGGTGCCATCGTCGCCACGTACGCGAAAAACGGTCGTTCGTTCCCCGTCCGGCGGTGCTCTTCGAGGAAGTCGATCGTCGTGTCGGCGAACAGTTCGCTCGAATGCGTTCCGGAGGCGTGTCCGTCGTACCGTTCGTGGCGGGGCCAGACGGATCCCGTTCCGGTGAACCCTCGGGTCGGCTTCGATTGTGGATGCTCCTTACCGGGGTGTCGGTCGGTAACCGGCACGTTCCAGTGGTTGCCCATGCCGCCGAAGAAGACGTTCCTTCCCTCGTCGAAACACCGATCGAACGCCTCGTGGCCGTTGTGCCACTTCCCGGTGCCGAAGGTCCGATACCCGCTCCGCCCGAACGCCTCGGGGAGCGTCGGGTGAGAGCGGGTCATCCCCCCCGGACCCTCCAGTTGAAACAGGGAGTGTCCGCTCAGCAGCATCGACCGGGCGGGGACACAGACCGCACCGCCGTCCGCACCCGTGTTCGTGTGGTGCGTGAACGAACACCCCTCTCGAACCAGCGCGTCGAGGGTCGGTGTCGCGATGCGTTCGTTGCCCAGCGCGCCGATCGTGTCGAAGCGCTGGTCGTCGGCGACGATCAACAGGACGTTGGGCGGGTCGTCGGTCATTGGAAACGGTTGGTGCCGTAGGATGGGGTTCGATCGACATGAAATCGACGGTCGTGTGCTGCGAGTCGTCGATGGACACACCACGGGCGGGTATCCGACGCCGAGTCACTCCACCTCCCACTGGTCCGGGAAGTAGCGGTGGTAGTGACGACCGTGCTCCTCGATCCGCTCCCGGCTCTCCTCGGCGTGCTTCTCCGCGCGACGTTTCGCCTCCTTCTGGTCTCCGACGAGCAGCGTGTATCGGTTCGAGGACATCGTTTCGCCGTCATCGGCGAGCAGTTCCAGCTCGACGGCGAACTCGCCGTCGATCTCCTGCGGGAGGGTCCAGGCGACGTCACCGACGTCCCGCGCGGAGTTTGGATCGACCGAGGTCGTCAGCGATCCGCTCGCCACGACCGCCTCATCGTCAGAGATCTCCCATCGGAGGGTCGCCGCCGGGTAGCGCTCGTGGAGGTCGTTGACGATCCAGAGATCGGCCTCGAAGGTCTCGCCCGGCTTCCAGCGCCGTCGCGTGAACTTCAGACTGGGCAGGAGCGGCTGGTAGGACCGCTTGACGTAGTCGTACGAGCGCTTTTGCTCCCGGTAGTAGTCGACGATCCCCCACTTGATGTCCGGCCAGTTCGTGATGAAGTGACAGAGCGCGACCCCGCTCGTACGCGGTTTCCGTCGCCGATACTCCTCCAGGGCGAACTGGAATATCCGCCCCTGGGCGACCTGCGTCGCCTCGACGAACTCCTCCAGGGACTCGGTGCGCGTGTCGCCGAAGACCTCGATGTTCAATCCTTTCAGATTGTCTATATCCGCCCAGTGATAGCCCCAGCTGAGCCCCATCGGCCACAGCTCGTCCTCGGGGATGAACTTCCGGAGGCTCTCGACCGACGGTGCGGACGCGGCCGTCAGCTCGGGCACGATGGCGGTCTCGAGCGAGGGGTAGTACTCCTCCATGAACAGCCGCCCTCCGGAGTAGTAGTGGGCGTTGGCGTGTTTGGGTTCCATCGGCTTGAACCCCATGCGCTGTCCGATCTCGTCGCCCATCGGCGAGGCCAGCCCGTACGGGTCGGCCGTGTACTCGGTGACGTTCTCGCCGATGGTCTCCATCAAGTTGCGATTGTTGCTCTCCGCGTGGGCCTGCGTGAAAAACACCTCTTCGCCGCCCATCCAGAAGACGTTCGACGGATGGTTGTCCCGCTGTTCGACGACGCCGAGGCACTCCTCGACGGCGGCGTCGACGAACGCGTCGTCGTCCCGGAAGACCTGCGTGGCGAAGGGGAAGTTCGTCCAGACCGTGATCCCCAGTCGGTCACAGAGTTCGTAGAACTTCGGGATCTCGGGGGGATGCCAGCCGAATATCCGGAGGTTGTTGATGTTGCAGTCCCGAGCCATCGCCAGCAGTTCCTCGTACTTCTCGTCGCTGTTCCGACCGTACAGGAAGGACGGCTGTCCGCCCCAGCAGGCGGAGCGAAGGAAGGTCTCCTCGCCGTTTATCACGAACGTCCACGGGTTGTCCACCTCGTCGTCGGCCAGCCCGGGGTTCGTCGCCATCTCGACCTCCCGGATGCCGACGACCTCGGTGACGGAGTCCAGAACGGCATCGTCCCGCACGAGACGGACGTCCAGTTCGTAGAGGTGCTGCTCGCCCATATCCCACGGCCACCACAGGTCGGCGTCGGGAACGTGGATCTCGGCCGTTGCCGCGTTCGAGCCCGGCTGCACGTCGACCTCCACCGCCCCGTCGTATCGCTCCGAGTCGAAGTTTTCGCCCTCCAGAGCGTATTCGAGGCGAACGGTCCGCTCGGTATCGGCGTGGTTGTGGAGTTCGGTGTCGACCGTGAGGACCGCGTCGTCGCCCTCGACGGCGGACGCGGTCCGGACGTCGTCGACGCGAACCGAGCCCGTGGCCTCGATCAGAACGGGTCGCCAGATCCCGAACGGGGTGATCCCGGTGAAGTAGTCCCCGGACCAGTTCGGCTTTCCGCCGGCGACGTTCCGGTAGTTCTTCGGTGGGGGGTTCAGTTTCACCATCAGCATGTTCGACCCCCGCTTCCAGTTCTCGTGTTCCACGAGTTCGGTTACATCGAAGGCGAACGCCGAGAACATCCCCTCGTGATCGCCCAGACGCTGACCGTTGAGCCAGACCTCACAGCCGTAGTCGACCCCTTCGAAGGCGAGGCGGATCTCCTTGCCCTCCATCCCCTCGGGGAGGTTGAACTGACGGACGTACCACCACTCGTACTCCTGAGCCCACTTCGCCTTCTGCATGTTCCGTCCGAAGTAGGGGTCCTCGAGCTCTCCCGCCCGATGGAGATCGGTGTAGACGTCACCGGGCACGGTGCCGCAGTTCCAGTTCGTGATCGGCCCCTGCATCTCGGCCGGTATCTCGTGGACGTTCTGCCGGGTCCCCTCTCCCGGTCGCATCTTCTCCATTCGCCACTCGCTGCCGCTGAGATCCTTGACGGTTCTGGTCACGACTCTTCGCACTACGCGACACCTGGGTTAAAAGCATCGGGGTCCGAAGTCCGAGATCGTCCCTCGGTACGGTGGTCACGAGAGGCGACCAGTCATCCAGTATCGGCACGGTCCGGCCACTCGTCCGGGTTTCCGTCACGGAGGTGTCGTCTGACGACACCGACCCAGGGCGAGAGCTTCCGGGCCGCGTTCTCACTCGCAGAACGGTGCTGGCCGTGCTGTCCTCGAGAAGGTACGGTCTCCCACCCCGGGTATTATCACCCGCAGTGGTGTACGGGGGCCCATGCAGTTCGACTGGATGGTACAATGTTACGCCGGTGCAGGCGTTCACCGCGATACCCCGATGCTGGAGACGGTCGAGCGAGAGACGATCATGCGGGGCGTCGACACCACCGTCGATGCCGGCTTCGAAGGGCTCTGGGTGCCGGACCACTTCATGCTCGGTCCGAAGGCCGAGGAGTACGAGGTGTGGACGCTGCTGAGTGCGCTGGCCGAGCGCACCACCGACGTCGAGCTCGGGCCGCTCGTGGGATCGATCACGTACCGCAACCCGGCCCTGCTGGCGAAGATGGCGACGACCGTCGACGTTCTCTCGGAGGGGAACCTCCGACTCGGTCTCGGTGCCGGCTGGCACGAGGCGGAACACGCTGCGTACGGCTTCGACTTTCCCGACGTCGACACGCGGATCGAGATGCTCGATGAGGGTGTGCAGGTCGTCAAGACGATGTTCACCGACGACGAACCGACGTTCCGTGGCGAGCACTACCGGATCGAGAACGCACTGAACAACCCGAAACCGGTGCAGGAGCCACACCCACCGATCGTGATCGGTGGTGCCGGCCCACGCATGCTCCGCCTCGTCGCCCGCCACGCCGACGAGTGGAACGTGGAGATCAGCGCTCGGGCCCGCGGGAAGCCAATCGAGTTCAAGGTACGGAAGTTCGACGACTACCTCGAATCGGAGGGTCGTGACCCCGAAGCGGTGGACCGGTCGTGGCTCGCACACGTCCTCGTCTGCGAGGACCAGGCACAGCTGGACGCCTACGTCGATCGGATATTCCCGCTCCCGTGGGGCGAAGAGGCCGACATGAACAGCAGCCTGGACGACGCCGAAGACGCCCGTGAGAAGGGGAGCATGCTCATCGGCACTCCCGCCCAGGTCGGAGAGCAGATAGAGCGGATCAGGGATCTCGGGTTCGGGAAGCTGCAGCTGATGTTCCTCGATTTCCCCGAGACGGGAGGAATGGAGCTGTTCGCCGACGAAGTCATCCCGGAGTTCGAGTAGCGAGCTCGTTCCGATCGTGCTCCACCCGACGGAGACCCCGCCCCCGTCGTCCGGAACGGGACGGCGGTGGCATTCGACGAGACCGTTCGCTACGTCTCGCCGACGCTTCCGTCCGACCGTCGGAAGACGGGGCTGCTCTCGGTCGGGTTCTCGCGAGCGCGTTCGCACAACACCTCCTCGTCGAGTTCGACTCCCAGACCGGACGCCTCGGGGAGATCGAACGCGCCGTCCGTGACGCCGAGTGCTCCCGGGTTCGCGACGTAGTCGAACGCGTCGACGTCGCGAAGGCGTTCCTTGTGGATGACCTGCTCCTGTACCGTCGCGTTTCGAGAGACGGCGTCGACGTGCAGCGACGACGCGAGCGCTATCGGTCCGAGGGGACAGTGGGGAGCGAGCGCCACGTCGCGTGCGTCGGCCAGCTCGGCGATCCGGACCGCTTCGGTGATCCCGCCGACGTGTGAGAGATCCGGCTGGGCGACGTCGACACCGCCCCCGTCGAAGGCGCGACTGAACCCTTCGCGGGAGTGGATCCGTTCGCCGACGGCGATCGGCGTCGTCGTCGCCGCCGCGATCTCGGGGAGCCTCTCGGTGTGTTCGGGGAGAACCGGTTCCTCGACGAACAGCGGGTCGTACGCGTCCATGCGGTCGACCAGCCGTTTGGCGGCCGGTGCCGACACGCGGCCGTGGAAGTCGAGTGCGACGTCGACGGACGGACCGACTGCCTCCCGTACGGCGTCGAGGCGTTCGACGGCCCGACGTACGTCGTCCGCCGAAACGACGTGCCCGGTGTCCTCGAGCGGCATGAGCTTGAGCGTCGAGAAGCCGGCTGCCACCTGCTCCGCGGCATCTTCGGCCAGCGATTCGGGATCGGCACCGCGGGGCGACCGCGGGTTCTTCCCGTGGACCCACTGGTACGCGGGGATCGACTCCCGAACAGCGCCGCCGAGCAGTTCGTACACCGGGAGGTCACACTGCTTGCCCTTGATATCCCAGAGCGCCTGGTCGATGCCCGCGATGGCGGTCATCAGAACGGGGCCGCCACGGTAGAAGCTCCCGCGGTACATCGCCTCCCAGATGTCCCGGACGGAACCCGTATCGATATCGAGGACGGTCCGCTCCAGCAGGTCCCGAACGGCCCCCTCTACCGCGGACGGATAGCTCGAGAGCGTTGCCTCTCCCCACCCGACCGTGCCGTCGCTCGTGACGAGCTTCAGGAACGTCCATCCCGGCGGCACGTAGTAGAGTTCGTAGTCGCTGACGTTCATTGCTACCCGTAGATCGTGATCCCCCCCAGTAAAACCTGTTCCATCTCCGCACGTCCAGTCCGGACACGTCGTGTCCCGCTCGCAGCGCTTCGTTCCCGATTCGCGTCTCGACCCCGAAAGTGAGCTCCGTCGGGTGAGGCACGGACCGTGCCGTTCCGTCACGACACGTCGGTCACGTCCGTTACAGCGCCGCCCTGTAGTACCAGCCGAGGTTGTCCGTGCCGCTCGCTGGCGCGTTCCGGTACGTGATCGTGATCGCTTCCCCGTCGCCGTCGACCCGATACTCGCCCATCGCGGCCTCGGTCTTCGGCGTGATCTGGACGTGTTCGGGCGCGGCGACCATGTCGTGTGCGATCGTGAACTGTTTCCCGTTGCCCCCGCTCCGGACCGCGCTCCCCTCCTCCCACGACATGCCGGTCCCTTCGGCCGAACCGGAGAGCGCGATGTGGAACTCGTCGGTGGAGTCGGGGAGCGTTCCGTCCTCGGTGTCGTAGCCCACGTACTCCCCCGCGATCCAGTCCCGGAGGTTCACGCGGTTGTACGAGTTGACGTTGT
>NZ_BAFM01000021.1 GCF_000334895.1 Halococcus agarilyticus
CTAAATTCCTCTTGCATAGTGCGCTATGATGGCACAAAGAAGGTGTGCAAATCATTCTAAATCAGACCTGCTCGAAGCTCGGTTCGTTCAGTCCTGTAACAATCGTAGTGCTGTTCTAGAAACGCCGCCGCCGAGATCGAACGGTCCGAGTTATTCGGATAGGAGGTTCCACTGAGAACCCTCAAACAACTGGAGCACCGATCCGGCGTTCTCCTCCACGGCCGCACCGTGATCTCGGTTGGCCGAAACACCGGCACTCACGCCTCACTCTTCACCGAAACATCCCGTGGGTTGTTCGAAAACATACACGACCCGAAGCGGGAGAGGAATCGAATACCTCTGATTTTAGCCGAAGTAACGGCCGAAAATCGAAATCGTTGCCGCAACACCGGCCGAAGTGGCTGTCCGAGATGCTTGGACGTGCTGGGTGACTCATCGGTCGGAGGGGACTCTCGACACGGAGTGGCGTCGCTCGCAATACGATCGCCACTCGATCTCGCCCCTTCTGATCGAACGACGTCCGAACCGGGCCGGTCGTCCGACGCTCTTCGCCTCGGATGGGGCGCTGTGGTGCTTCGCCGTGAACGTTCACCAGGCAGCCACGAACGAGTCGAGACAGGCTGCATCACACGCGGCGAACTCCTCGAAGGACGACGCTGTGTCGGTCCCCATCCGAAACAGCAGCCGCTTGTGACGGCTTCCGGTTTCGATCTCGTCGCCGCAGTTCGCGCACGTGGCCGGGCTCCCCACCAAGACGACCCGCGTCGAGACCTGTTCGATGCGTGGATGGTCCGTGGGGAGTCGGCGTTCCGACGCTACTGCCATCGATACGAACTCCGTTCCCTGGCCGCTTAAACCGTGCTGTTCGTCCCGTTCGCCATCGAACGGTGGAGAATTTCGAAAACCGTCTTCGTCGTGTGTCCGGCACGCTGCACCGCGATCGTTTCAGAACTCGACCGTCTCGAGGATGCCGTCCTGGATGCGCACCGCCTGCGGCAGGTAGTAGTCTTCGAGCGCGTGCAGCGGCATCGGCGCGTCGAAGCCTGCGATCCGCTTGATGGGTGCCTCTTGGTAGCACAGCGCCTCCTCCTGGATCGTCGTGGCGATCTCCGCGCCGACGCCCGCGGTCTTCGGCGCTTCGTGAACCACGGCCGCACGGCCGGTCTTTTCGAACGACGCCACTACGGTCCCGGCGTCGAGCGGCGAGAGCGTCCGGAGGTCGACAACCTCGCAGTCGACGCCGTGTTCGTCAGCGAGGTTGTCGGCGGCGATCAGCGTCGGGCGGGTCATCGCACCCCACGTGAACACCGAGATGTCCGATCCCTCGCGGCGGACGGCGGCCTCGCCGAGCGACACCTCGTAGGATTTCTGGGGAACCTCCTCGCGGAACGCGCGATAGATGAGCTTTGGTTCGAGGAACACGACGGGATCGGGGTCCCGGATCGCCGCGGTCAGCAGTCCCTTGGCGTCTGCTGGCGTGCTCGGCACGACCACCTTGAGGCCTGGTTCGTGGACGAAGAACGCCTCCTTCGACTCGGAGTGGTGTTCTGGCGCGCGAATCCCGCCACCGTAGGGCGCGCGGACCACCATCGGGCAGGTGTACTGGCCGTGGCTCCGGCTCCGGAGCCGGGCGGCGTGACTCACGAGCTGGTCGAACGCGGGGTACATGAATCCCATGAACTGCATCTCCGCGACCGGCCGCAGCCCCGAGAGCGCGAGCCCGATCGCCGACCCCACGATCCCCGACTCCGCGAGCGGCGTGTCGACGACGCGCTCCTCGCCGAACTCCTCGATGAGCCCCTCGGTCGCGCGGAACACGCCGCCGTTTTTGCCGACGTCCTCGCCGAGCACCATCACCCGGTCGTCGCACTCCATCTCGGTGTGGAGTCCCTCTCGAACGCCCTCGACCAGCGTCAGGCGCTCGGTCGCCGATTCCGCCTCCATGGCTGCCGCCGAACTCATCCGAGGACCTCCGCGAACGCGTCGTCGCCGTACTTCTCACGGAGCGCGTTCAGCTCGTCGAGCTGTTCTTGGAGTCGATCGGGGGTCTCCTCGTAGACGTGCTCGATCATCCGTTCGGGTGCGGTCTCGGCCGTCTCGGCAGTCTCGATCGCCGCGGCGACCTCTGCTTCGACCCGGGTCTCGATCTCCGCTTCGCGCTCCGCATCGAGGACGTCCGTCTGGTACAGGTAGGTTTCGAGGCGGTCGAGCGGGTCACGGTCGCGCCACGCCTCGCTCTCGGCTTCGTCGCGGTAGACCGACGGATCGTCGGAGGTCGTGTGGGCACCGTAGCGGTACTGGACCGACTCGATGAGCGTCGGTCGGCGCTCGTCGTCGGTCGGCGCTTTCGCCTTCTTGATCGCCGCACGGGTGACCGCATACACCGCGAGCGGGTCCATCCCGTCGACGCGGACGCCCTCGACACCGTATGCATGAGCCTTCTCCGCGATGGTCTCGCTCGCGGTCTGGCGCTCCCGGGGGACCGAGATCGCCCACTGGTTGTTGTTGCAGACGAACACCGCCGGGACGTCGAACACGCCGGCGAAGTTGAGTCCCTCGTGGAAGTCGCCCTCGCTGGTCGCACCGTCGCCGAGGTGACACAACACGGCCGTATCGTCGTTGCCCTGCAACATCTGTCCCCACGCCATCCCCATCGCCTGGGGGACCTGGGTCGCGATCGGGATGTACTCCGGCATGAGGTTGACGTCCGCCGGGACGGAGTACCCCTCTCGATAGCCCCGGAGCGTCTTCAACAGCGCCGCGAGATCGGCCCCGTGGACGTACTTCGCGGCGTGGTCCCGGTAGGTCGGAAACAGCCAGTCCTCGTCGTCGAGCGCGTGGCTGGTGGCGACCTGCGAGCCCTCCTGGCCGGTCATCGGTGCGTAGGTCGCGATCCGGCCCTGGCGCTGGAGGCTGATCGTTCGCTGATCGAAGTGGCGCGCGAGCTTGATGTCGGCGTACATCCCGAGGAGTTCCGCCTCGGACAGCGCCGGCGGCTCGGCGCTCGACAGGAGGGTGCCGTCGTCGTCGAGGACACGGATGGGCTCGTCGCCGGACTGGGCGGCTCCGGTGCTGTGCTGGTAGTCGGCGTCGTCTTGGGCGCTCATGGGTGGTGTGGGTCGGTCGGCTGGCTGCTGGCTGGCCGGTCGGTGCGATACTGTCTGGAACGGTCGAGCGATCGTGGCATCGTCATCGATGCCCGTCGACGACCGTCACGGTGAGCCCGATCCGCCCGGCCGCGACCGGCGGACCGACGCCGTGTCGTGGCCACGATTGACGGGGATGGCTCGCGTTCGGCAGTCCGCCAGCATAAATGTAAATGTGCCAATCGCGCGAAGAGCGGCGCTGGAGCGCCAGGATGGCTGAACAGCCGCGCGAGTCGATGGTTCGCTGGCGGAAACCATACACTCCAGTCAAAGGCGATAGAACATAATAGTTTCGTGACTCCGGTTCACACGCCGATACCACCGGCGAATCGCCGGTCGGGACACCTACGCCACCGCATGCAGCGTTCGTGACCCTGTTCACCACACTGATCGTTCGTCGCCCGCGAGGTGTTCCGCGGTCGCTGGGGAGACGACTCTCGACGCGACCTCCGTTCGAGAGTACCACGAGAACGGTTCTCCCCGCCTGCCGTGTCGGCCAAAGCACGCGCCGACGACCGCGGATCGACGGGTTCGCCGGAACGGTTTTGTGTGATTGCCGGAACAGTATCGACATGGAGATCACGGTTCTCGGCACCGGCAGCCCGGTCCCGACCCTCGAACGCGCGGGCACGAGCATCGCGCTCGCGGTCGGCGACGAGACGCTGTTGATCGACTGTGGGCCAGGCACCACCCACCGCTGTATCGAGTACGGCGTCCATCCAGGCGAGATCGAGACGCTGTTTTTCACCCACCAGCACATGGACCACAACGCCGATTTCTTCCACTTCGTCATCGCGAGCTGGTCGCTCGGCCGAGAATCGCTCACGGTGTACGGCCCACCGGGAACCGACCGGCTGCTCGCGGCGCTCACCGACGTCTATCGGGAGGACATCGCCTACCGAGAACGGTTCTACGACGGCGCGGGTATCGAGGACATCGAGTGGGTCGAGACCCACGGCGATCTCGCCGTCGAAGGCGAGGCCTGGCGCGCAAGCGCGCTCCGGGTCGACCATTCGATCGAGACCTACGCGTATCGGTTCGACACCGACGCGGGCTCGTTCGTGTTCTCCGCCGACACGACGCCGATCGAATCGCTCCCGGAGTTCGCGGCCGGTGCGGATGTCCTCTTGCAGGATGCCTGCGTCGCCCGCGAGACCACGCCGCCGGGGGATCGGTGTGGCCTGGTCTGGGATCGCCTGACCGAGCCAATGTCGGATACACAGGCCGACCGACTCTCGCGGACCCATTGCAGTCCCGCCGAGGCCGGCGAGATCGCGGCCGAAGCCGGCGTCGAAACGCTCGTCCTGACCCATCTGCTCCCCTATCGGAATACGGAGGCGATGGTCGAGGAAGCGAAATCGACGTTCGGGGCGAGGTCGTCGTCGCCGAGGACGGAACGACGTTTTCGATATGATCCGAGTTCCTCAGCCCACGAGCCCGAGCTGGGCACCCGCGCCGAGCAGCCCGAAGACGATCACGAGCAGCGTGGCGACGGCGTAGTACGCCTTCGCGCCCGTCCCGGGCTGGAACCGGGCGGGGAGATGCTCGCGAACGATGTAGTAGTTGGCGACGTAGTAGAAAAACTGAAAGACCGAGACCATGATCGCCGCCCCCACGACGAGCGTGACCGGCAGCGAGCCGATGACGAGCAGCGGAACGAAGCTGATCGCGGCCATCAGCACGACGAGTGTCTTGCGGACCCGCTCGGTGTCCATCTCGCGTTCGAGTACCAACGGAAGGATGTCGCTCGCAACCCGGGGTGCACCGTCGAGGAGGGTGATGACCGTCGAGTAGAGCGCGGCGAACGCGCCGACGATCATCGCCCAGTACGCCCACGGCCCGAACGACGCCTCCAGAATGGAGCCGAGCGCGATGGCGAGGTTCTGGTCGGTCGGCGGGTTGGGGTAGAGCACGTTCGCTCCGAGCAGGATCATCGCGACGATGAGGACGAACGTGAACGCGTACGCGAGGTTGAAGTCGCGCCGACCGGTCTTGATCCACGCCGCGATGTAGTCGTGAAACTGCTCGTCGTGGGGATCAAGCTCCCGCTCGCGGAGTGCGCGTGCGCCCTGCTCTTTCGCCATCGACCAGCTCGCGAGGTTGATCGTCGTGCCGAGGCCGGTCGGGGCGAACCCCGCCATCGAGGCGAACAGCCCGAGGAACACCGCCGACCGGAGCTCGGGCACGGCGAACGCGGTCTCGGCGATCACCTCGGCCGAGGGCGGCGCGACGAAGATGCCGAGCACCAATAGGACGCCGAGCGCGACGACGAACAGTTTGAGAACGGTTTCGAGCAGGCTGTACCGCGAGGCGATCACGAGAGCGGTCGCGACCACGATGAGGATGGCGTACGCGAGAAGCCGCCCGAGACCGGGGACGACCGCCGACAGGAAGCTGGCCGCCGCGACCCCGACCGAGCCGGCGATGATCGTCTGCGGAACGACGACGATGAGCAGCGTCACCCACTGCGCCCAGTGGTTCGGGCCTGGCAAGTCGCCGTACCCCTCGACGGGGTTGCGACCGACGCCGTAGTTGTACCTGACCCCCAGCTCCCAGCCGCCGTACTTCACGAGGAACACCGCGACCGCGATCCAGACAGCAAAAACGCCGTAGAGGCCGCTGAGCGTCGGCGCGAGCACGATGTGGCTCGACCCGATCGCGGTCAGCGCCCACAGCAACGAGGGCCCGAAATGGTTCCGGAGGAACCCGCCCCAGCTCTCGGCGGGGTAGTTCAGCTCCTCGCCGACCCGTTCTCCGTCCGTCGTGGTATCGGTGCTTGTTGCCATACGCCAGCCGAACGAGCGCCGCCACAAGTATCTACTGGTCACGACGGCGAACCCACGCCGCGAGGACCGTCCATCCCGCGAGAACGTCCGGTTTGTCGCCGTGTTCCCGAACCGACCGACAGAACGAAGTTCTCCGGATCGAAACGCAGGTGTATTGCCACACACGAATCCGATCTCGATCCCGATGCTGAGAACGCGATCCGCCACAGTCGGCCCTGTCTCCGCCCGTCGTGTGCGGCCAACCGGTTCACCACACAACCATGACGAAAGTTAGCACGGAAATCGTTCGGACCCTAGAGTGCCTCGACGTCGAGTACCTGTTCGGCTACCCCGGCGGGCGAGCCATCGAACTCCTCGAAGCACTCGCCGGATCGGACATCGAGGTCGTCAGGCCGCGCGACGAGCGCGAGGCGAGCGTGATGGCCGAGATGTACGGTCGCCTCCACCGGAAGCCTGGCGTACTCACCGGCCAAGGACCGTGGATCGGCTCCATCGGCGCGATCGGTCAGATGGAGGCGCGGCTCGGCTCGTCGCCGATGGTGGCCATCACCGAAGCCTCCGAACGCGGCGATTACTCGACGCTCGCGCCCTACCAGCAGGCCCGGGGCGACTATGGAGGGTTCGCGCTCCCGAAGATCCTCGACGGGATCACCAAGGAGTGGTGGTTCCCACGGACACCGAACGAGACTCTTCGTTCCACGCAGCTCGCGTTCAAACACGCCACCGCCGGCCGTCCCGGCCCGACGGCAGTCGTTCTCGACGGCGACGCCGTCACCGCCGAGATCCCCGAGACCGACGAGCCGCCCACACTCTGGTCGCCCGAGGAGCAGACGCAAAACTGGGAATCGAGCCCCACGGCGACCGACGTCGAGCGAGCAGCCGACCACCTCGCAAACGCGGAGCGCCCGGTGATCGTGGCGGGCAACGGTGTCCACGCTGCGGGGGCCTACGACGAACTCGAAGCGGTCGCCGAGACCTACGACGCCGTGGTGACGACCTCCTACCTCGGGAAGTCGACCATCGCCGAGACCCACGACCTCGCGGCGGGCGTCATCGGCTCTTTCGGTCACGAGGGCGCGAATCAGGCGGTGAGCGAGGCCGACGTCCTGTTGGTCGTGGGCTGCCGGCTGAACCCGATGGACACCAACTGGGGGGCCACGTCGTTCATCCGCCCCGACGAGCAGACCATCCTCCACGCCGACGTCGACACCCGGAACGCGGGCTGGGTCTACCCTGCCGATGTCGGGCTGATCGGCGACGCGAAACAGAGCCTCGCTTTGCTCGGGCAGGCTGCCGAGGCGTTCGCACCGGGCAACGATTGGGCGCGCGAGCGAGCCAGCGACGCGCGCGAGTCGTTCCGCGCTCCCGAATGTGACGCCGACGACGAGCCCATCCTCCCCCAGCGCGCGGTCGCAGCGATCGACGAGATCGTGGACGAGAACACCCTCGTCACCGCGGACTCCGGCAACAATCGGTTTTGGTTGCTGAACTACCTTCAGACGCCCGCTCGGCGCACCTACTTCGGCAGCGGCGGCGTCGGCGGGATGGGGTGGGCCGGCCCCGCGGCGGTCTCGGCGGCGATCACCACCGACAGGGACGTGGTCGCGGTCGCGGGCGACGGCGGGTTCACGATGACGATGACCTGCATCGAGACCGCGGTCGAGTACGGCGTCGCGCCGACGTTCGTGGTGCTCAACGACACCAGTCTCGGGATGGTGCGCCAGATGGACGACGAGATTCCGGGGGTGGATTTCCACGACACGGACTTCGTGCAGGTGGCCGAGGGGTTCGGGGCCGAGGGGATGCGGGTCCGCTCGCCCGAGAACCTCGCCGAGCGGCTCGAAAGCGCGAAAGCGGCCGACGTCCCCACCGTGGTCGACGTCCGGATCGACCGCGACGAGGAGATGGTCGACACGCTCCAGTCGTCCTTCTACGAAGAGGTCGGCGGGCTCCACGAATAGCAGTAGAACGCTTTGCCGGCTTCGACGGGACAGCACAACCTTTTTGCCGATTTCCGCCGATCCACGAACCGATGGCAACCAACGACACCGTGCTCGTGACGGGCGGCACCGGGTTCATCGGCTCCTACGTCGCGAAGGATCTCGTCGACGCCGGCCACGATGTGGTCGCGTACGACCTCTCGACCGACGACCGCATCCTCTCGAAGCTCGGCGTTGCAGAGGAGGTCGCGATCCGGCGCGGCGACGTGAGCGAGGCGACCGACGTCGTGAACGCGGTCGCCGAGACCGGGGCGACGCACATCGTCCACCTCGCCGCGCTGTTGACGAACTCGGCCGAGTCGAACCCCCGCGCTGCCCTCGACGTCAACGTTCAGGGGACGAGCAACGTCTTCGAGGCGGCGCGCACCCTCGACGATCAGGTCGAGCGGGTCGCGTGGGCGTCCTCGGCGGCGATCTACGCCCCGCCGCACAACTACGACGACGGCGGCGACTGGTGGGTCACCGAGGACGATCTCGTCTATCCCGATACGCTCTACGGCGCGACGAAGGGGTACAACGAGCACCAGGCGCGCGTCTACAACGAGGAGTACGGCGTCGACCACGTCGCCATTCGGCCGACCGTCGCGTACGGCCCCTACCGCGAGACCGGCGGGAGCGCGTTTCTCGCCAATATCATCGAGAAACCCGCACTCGGCGAGTCGTTCGCCGTGGAGTACGGCGACCAGGAGATCGACTGGCAGCACGTCGAGGACATCGCCCAGGCGTTCCGCCTCGTGGCGTTCACCCCCGAAGAGGACCTCTCCCAGCGGATCTACAACGTCCGGGGCGAACTCGCAACCATCCAGGAGGCCGCCGAAACAGTCCGCGGAATCGTGCCCGACGCCGACCTCGAAGTGAGCGACGAGGGCGAACTGCCGTGGACCCAGCGCCTCGACATGACCGCGTTTCAGGAGGACACGGGCTACGAAATCGAATACGACCTCGAAACCGGCTTCCGGAAGTACATCGACGTGCTCCGCGAGGAAGAAGGGCTCGACCCGCTCTGAGACGGTTTCATTGCGACGGTCCGGCTATCCGGTCGTCTGGCTGTACTCGTCGACCCACTCGTTCAGGGTGATCCCCATCGCGGACTGGGTGATGGCGTTCGACGACGCCGAGTTGGCGCTCTTGACGAGTTCCGCCTCCAGCGTGCGCTTCGGTACCTCGCCGAGGAAGTGGGGGATCGCACGCTGCACAGTAAGGGGAACGCCGACCTCGTGGGCGAGCGCGTAGCCCGAGAGCGAGTGGGGGATCTCCTCGGAAGCGTAGCGTTCGCGGTCGGTTCCCGCAAGCCGTTCGGCGTCGACGTGATCGACGTACTCGTAGCATTTCCCGACGTCGTGGAGCAGACAGGCCGCGACGAGAACGTCGATATCGGGGTCGGCGTCGTGGAACTCGCGCTGCACGCGGGCGGATTCGAGCGCGATCTTCGTCACGCCGCGGACGTGCTCGACGTTCGTGATCTCGTGGATGTTCCACGCGTACGGAATGTCCTCGATGTCCTGCCAGCCACCACGTTCGAGTCCTAGCACCCACGCCTCGACGACCGCCTCCCTCAGTGCGTCGCTCTCGATACGATCGAGTTCGGAGTAGACCTCCCGGACCTGACTCTCGTAGTCCGGTGTGCCCATCTCAGTACCCCTCGACGTCCTCGGCCTCGTTCTTCCAGACCTTCTCTTCGCCGATGAAGCGGGGTCGGCGTTCGACGTCGAGGAAGTTGTTCACGTCCTCGCGGGCCTCCGCAGCCACTTCCCGAGTCGGATCGTAATCCCGACTGCCCTCGCTGCCGAGGGCTTCGTGAAGATCGTCGAGCGTCTCGAAGTACAGTTCAGCGACGCCGTCGAACTCGGCGTTTTCGGGATCAGTGGGATAGACGGTCTGATAGCGAACGACGCCCTCGATGTCCTTCGCGAGCGGGGAGTGGTTTCCCTCCCAGTACTCGCGGAACTCCTCGTGGCTCATTCCCTCCTGCCGAACGAGGAACGCCGAGTGCTTGTAGAGGCCGTCGGTGTCGCCGTCGACTTCGTCCTTCCAGATCTTCTCCTCACCGATGAAGCGGGGCCGGCGTTCGACGTCGAGGAAGTTGTTCACGTCCTCGCGGGCTTTTGCAGCGACCTCGCGTGTGGGATCGTAATCCCGACTACCCTCGCTGCCGAGAGCCTCGTGGAGATCGTCGAGCGTCTCGAAATACAGCTCCGCGAGCCCATCGAACTCGGCGTTGTCGGGGTCGTTCGGATAGACGGTTTGATAGCGAACGACGCCCTCGATGTCCTTCGCGAGCGGGGAGTGGTTTCCCTCCCAGTACTCGCGGAACTCCTCGTAGCTCATTCCCTCCTGGCGGACGAGCAGCGCGACGTGCTTGTACATACTCGCTCGGGCGTTCGGCGGCTCGTGTGATAAAATCACCGGGGTTCACCGAACACGAGGGCGACCGACCGTCCGGCCGTCCGAATCGATCCATCCCGGTTTGCCGAGGCAGTGGGATTTATGTGCGATCTGGCGGACTTTCCGAACGAACCATGTACGAGCGAAGCTTCATGGAGGGAACGCGGGGGACCCAGGCCGTCGACTGGGAGGAGCGCATCGACGTCAAGCGCCTCCGCGAGGAACGCTACGAAAAGACCCTGGAGCGGCTCCAGGACTCCGAGCTCGGCTCGATGCTCCTCGTATCGGATCCCAACATCCGGTACGTCACCGGGCTCGCCATGACCGGCGGGAGCGGGGCGGACCACTACACGCTGCTCACCGAGAACGGCGACGTGGTCCACTGGGACACCGCGGATCACGCCTCGAATCAGCGGTTCAACTGCCCGTGGCTCGACGATATTCGCTATGCGTGCCCCGGCCTCGGGAACGTCCCGCGCGCGTCGGGCCGCGACTCCGCGCGTGACTTCCTGACCGGGAAGATGGCCGAACTCGTCGAGGAGGCGATGGCGGAGTACGGCGTCGCCAAGGAGCCGATGGGACTCGACGTCGGGAGCACGGGATTGATCGACGCCTTCGAGTCGGATGGCGTCGAGGTCCGCACGAAGGAGTGCGTCGACCTGATGCACGACGCCCGGAAGGTGAAGACCACAGACGAGATCGAATGTCTCCGAATGGTCGCGGCGATCTGTGAGGCAGGATTCCAGAAAATCACCGAATCCGCCAGGCCAGGCAAACGTGAATCGGAGGTCTGGGGCGACGCGGTGGGCGAGCTCTGGCGACACGGGGCGATGGCCCAGGGTGGGTACGTCACCAGCGGGCCGAACACGTGGCCCAAGCATCAAGCGAACACCACCGACCGGATGATGCGGCCTGGCGACATCGTCTACGCCGACTTCTACAACATCGGCTATCTGGGCTACCGGTCGTGTTACTATCGGACGTTCTCGATGGGCGAACCCACGCAAGCTCAAAAGGACGCCTACGAGACTGCGCGCGACAACCTCTACGACGTGCTCGAACGTATCGAGCCGGGCGCGACCACCGACGAGATCGCGCAGGGATTCCCGGACATGGAGGGCGAGCACGCCGACTGGTACGACGCCGACGAACACTGGCAGATGACCACCAATCACTGGGCGCACGGCCTCGGACTCCAGCTCTACGAAGTCCCGCTGATCTGGCGCGGACTCTCGCCGGAGCACCCGATCGAGATCGAGGAGGGGATGACGATGGCGGTCGAGACGATGGAGCCGGCGGAGCGCCAGGGCGTCCGGGTCGAGGAGATGGTCGTCGTCCGCGAGAACGGCGTCGAGATCCTCTCGCAGTGGCCGGTCGAGGAGATCACTCAAATCGACTACTGAGAACGGCTTTAGGGTTTAAGACAGGGCACATTTTTGACGGCATTGTTGTGAGATCCAACGTCGATAACCGATGTGTTCGAACTAATCCCGACGCAAATGAGAGACCGCAGGCCACGCCCTCCCCAACCGATTCGCTTCGCTCCCGCTGGTCGCTCGCTCATCCCTCGCGCGAGTCGCGCCTTCGGCGCTCCCGCGCGCCACCGCTTTTAGTGTGTTCGGCACGAGCGGATTTCTCCTCGACGGCATAGAAACGTTTAGCAGGCTGCGCCCGACACCTATGGCAAATGCAACTCGGTACTGGACTGTTCACCGGCCAGCGCCGCCCCGACGACGACCGATCGATGAGCGAGCTCTACGACGAGATCCTCACGCTCGGGCGCGCGATCGACGACGCCGGACTCGACAGCGCGTGGATCTCCGAGCACCACTTCGCCGAGGACGGCTATCTCTCGGGCACGATGCCAACCCTCGGTGCGCTCGCGGCCGCCACCTCGGACATCGAGATCGGGACGTGTATCGCGCTCGCACCGCTGTACGACGGCGTCCGTCTCGCCGAGGACGCCGCGACGGTCGATCTCCTCTCGGATGGTCGGCTCACCCTCGGGCTCGCCATCGGCTCGAACCCCGACGAGTTCGAGCAGTTCGGCGTGCCGATCGAGGAGCGCGCCGAGCGGCTCGCGGACCAAGTCGACCTCCTCCGGGCGGCGTGGTCCGAGGGCCCGCTCGACTACGATGCCGAGTTCCACGATGTCGCGCCCGACGTCACCGTGACTCCGAAACCCGATCGCGATGTCCCGCTAATGCTCGGCGGCGCGGCGAAACCCGCAGTGCGGCGGGCCGCCCGGACCGCCGACGCGTGGTGTGCGCCCTCGAAGCTCTCGCTCACCGGGATCGAAAAGCGCGTGGAGGACATCCGGCAGGTTCGCGCCGAGGAGGACATCGACGGCGAGTTCACAGTCTATGCGCTCCAGCACGGCTGGGTCGGCGACTCGCGCGAGGAGGCGTGGGAGACGATGAAACCCGGATATTTCTACATCCAGCGCCGCTACGCCGAAATCTTCTCGGGCGAGCCGGTCGACGAACTCCCCAAGGAGCGCAAACAGGAGCTGAAGGACCAGGCGATTTTCGGCACGCCGGAGCAGGTCGCCGACGAGCTCGACCGCTACCGCGAGGCTGCCGGTGATGACGTTCACTGCGTGTTCCGTACTTACCATCCTGGTGTCGGCACCGACGCGATGGCCGAGTGTATCGAACGGCTCGGCACCGAGGTCGCGCCGAAGCTTCGCTGAAACGAGGCCAGCGGCCGTCACACAGAGCTACTCGGGCCGACCGCCCTCCCCGTTCGAGGCGTACCGGAGGTGGATGTGGATCTCGTCGATCGCGGCGAGCAGTTTGTCCGGCAGTTCTTCTCGAAGGAGGTCGCCTTTCACCCGGTTCGCGGGGCCGGAGATGCTGATCGCACCGACCGGATAGCCGTCGGCGTCGCGGATCGGCGCGCCGACCGCGTTCAGGCCAGTGATCGACTCGCCACGGTTGAAGGCGTAGCCACGGTCCCTGATCCCGTCGAGTTCGTCGAGCAGCTCGTCGCGCTCGGTGATCGTGTGCTCTGTCTGCTCGGGGAGGCCACAGTGATCGAGCACGTCCCGAACCTCCTCGTCGGGGAGCTGTGAGAGGATCGCCTTCCCGGCGGCGAGCTGGTGGAGATACCGTCGCTGGCCGACCCGTGCGGAGGTTTCGAGCGGGTTGTCGCCGTAGGCCTTGTAGAGGTGGACGCTGAAGCGACCGTCCTTCGCCACGAGCCAGACCTTCTCGTCGGTCTCGGCCGCGAGGCGGTCGACGAGCGGGCGGGCGGCATGGTAGAAATCGATCCGGTCGCGGGCGCGCATCCCGAAATCGAGCAGCCGGAGCCCGAGGTGGTACTCGCCGTCCGCACGGCCGATGAGGTCGTTGTTTTCGAGGGTCAGGAGGTGGCGGTGGATGGTGCTCCGGGCCATGTCGAGTTCGTCGGCGAGCTCGGCAAGGCTCATCCCTCCGTTGGACTTCAGAAGTTCGAGGATCCGGATAGAGGTCTCGGTGGTGGTTACCGGACGATTCGACCGTTCGTTGCCGGACATGTCCGGCGATATGTCGGTCCCTGTATTGGGTTTTGTGGACCACGACGGGACGATACGCCCGAACCGCAGTCGCGGAACGAGATGGTGATGATGTCAGTCGGCCGCTTCAGCCGTCCCGGTTCGACCGCTTCCCTCGATCCAGCGCACCACGCCGACGAACGGGATCCCGGTGAGGAGCGCGAGCCCCGCGATCACCGCCGTCGAAAGTGAGAGACCGGCGAAGTCGACGATCGACGAGTAGAACGTGAAGAGGAGGAAGAGCGGGAACACCGTGCCGATCGCGTAGCGCCACGGGGTGGCGAGGACGCGTGCGATCGACCCCGCACCCTTCGTGAACTCCGCCACGGCCTCGTCGCCGAGCGCCCACGCGGCGTAGATCATGAACCCGATCAGGCCGAGCGTCATGAGCTGGCTCACGAGCGGGCCGGCGACGAACGCGAACACGCCTCCGTCGAACGCGTTGATCGCGCCGGTCCCGAGGACGAGCACGAACAGACCGAGGGTGACCGGAGCACGGTCGTACCCGAACTCGTCGACGACGTACGACACCGGGATCTCGAGCATGCTGATCGAACTCGACAGCGCCGCGAACAGGACGACGAGGAAGAACGTCGCGCCGATGAACCGTCCCGCCGGGAGATCGGCGAACGCCCCGGCGATACTCACGAACAGCGCGCCCGTGCCGCCGCCGGTCGGGCCGCCGACGACCGAGAACAGCAGCGGGAACACCACGAGCCCGGCGAGCACGCCGATCCCGAGGTTCAAGATCGCGATGATCGAGCCGTCCGCCGGGAGCGAGCGGTCCTCGCCGAGATACGACGCGTACGTCAGCATCGTCCCGCCGCCGATCGAGAGGGTAAAGAGCGCCTGGCCCGCCGCCGCGCCGAGCACCGCCACGAAGTTGTCGGCGAGATACCCGCCGTCGAAGGAGAGATAGAACTCGTAGCCTGCAGCCGCGTTCGGCTGCTGGGACGCCCACACCGCAAGCCCAGCCAACAACACCACGACCGCGGGCATCATGACCTCGTGGTTGCCTCGATCCCCCCGCGGATGCCGGCGACGACGATCAGTGCAGTCAGGACGAGGAACGCGGCCTGAAAGAGAAACGCCCCGAGACCGAAGTCGACGCTGCCGAAGTGGGCCTCCGGCTGGACGAAGTACGCGCCCGTGAAGCTCTCGAGGAAGTACCGGAGCACCCACCCGCCGACGACGCTGTAAAAGGAGATCAGCACGAGCGAGGTGAGGACACAGAGGCCGCCGAGTGCGGTCCAGCCGCGACCGCCCGTGAGCGATTCGAACGCACCGACCGGGTTGCGGTTCGCACGACGACCGATGACGAACGCCGCGAGCAGCCCGGGAACGCCGACTCCGAGAACGATGAATAGATACGTGACCAGAAACGCGCTTCCGCCGTTTTCGGCCGTCAGCCACGGGAATCGCCAGATGTTACCGAGCCCCACGGCGCTGCCGACCGCCGCGAGAATGAAGCCGGCCCGTGTCGCCCAGGTGTCGCGTGTCATGTTGCCTCAAGCGAGAGGTACTGTCAGCAAAAGCCTTCTCGTTCCCCGATCCGGTGGTGGATCGGAGCCCACCGCGACGGCGCGATGTGGCAGCGTGGGCCGGTGCACTGATCACGGAGTGGAGTCGGCCGGAGCCGTTGCCCCGACCGCTCGACTCACTCGTTCGACTCGAACGCCGGCCACGCCGCCTCGACCCGACGACCCGCCGACGAACGATCGATCGGGGTCGTAGCGCTCCTCGTAGGTGTCGTGGTACTCCATCAGCTGGAACAGAGTACCGGTGGGGTTGCGCGGCGAGACGAACAGCTCGGTGTAGATCTCGTGTTCCACCGCGAGCACGATCCCGATCCCCAGTCGGCGCTGGTCGCCGTACGCGGGCGTCTCGACGCGCTCGTCGGCGTGACTCGCGAGGCCGATCCGATCGAGCACCTCGTCGGTGTGCGCCGAAACGTCCCCGAACGAGTTCTTGTCGCGGAACATCGCATCGCGTCCGGAGATGTCGTCGTCGAAGATCGACTGGGCAGCGAGCCGGACGTTCTCTCTGACTGCGAGACCGCCGAAGACGTTCGTGATCTGGAACGACCGGCCGAGGCCGCGGGACTGATTCTCACTACGCAATAAACCCTTCGACCATGAGGAAGTCACACGGGAACCGACAGCGACGACGAGTCGGCGACTGAGAGTGTTGTCGCGGTGTCCCGCAACTCCGTCTACGTCCTCGAAGGCCGTGTTCGTCAGCCGACGGCGGCGGTAGCTCTCACACCGTGAATCCGGGACCGATCGAGACGAAGGCGAAGGGTCGGTCGTCCCGGTTTCGAGAGGGACGCGAGAACGGCTATCCCGTCTTGTACACACCCCGAACGTCGGCCACGGGCGTTTCGTCCGCCGCCGTCACGGCCACGTCGACCACGCCGACGTCGCCACCCTCGCGAACCACGTCCGCCTCGGCGTGGAGATCGCCGGTGCCGGCTTCGAGGTAGTCGATCCGCATGTCGATCGTCGGCACGGGTTGATCGACGAGCGAGACCAGCGCCGCACCGCCGACCGTGTCGGCGAGCGTGAACGTGACGCCGCCGTGGGCCATCATTCGGTCCTGGTTCCACGACAGCTCCTCGCGCATCGGGATGTGGCCTTCGGCGTGACCGTCCGCCGCCGCGGTCACCTCGACGCCGAGCAGATCGGCGAACGGCATCCCCTCGAAGAACGCTTCGATGTCCATCTCTGATCGCCGGTTCGGCGGTCGGCTATTAAAGAATACCGGAGACCACGCCGCCCGATTCGAATCGGCGCGTCGGTCGCGTGCGGTCGTCTCGGCGCTCGGGCGAACTCCGAGCCGGTTCCGGTCGAAGAACGATCACAAGATCAAAATAATCTGCCGATCTTACGCATCGACCGCTCCCGAACGGCGAGGTTCAGGAGTCACGACCGAAACGGACCCGCGGCTCCTGGAGAGGCTTCGATTTGGGGCCTGATTCGGCTCTCGACGACCGATTGAACCCGAACGACATCAGCGGCTGCCGTCGGTCGGGTCGAGATACCGTCGACCGAGCGGGGATCGCGATCGTCAATCGAACGGATCGACGCGAAAGGTGGCTGAAAGGCAGTTTCACCGACGTTCTCGGGTGAAATTGGCGATCGGCCGATCGGGCGACGTTCAGTAACGATTCCCTGACATGACTGGCGAAGGTTTGGGCAATCACTTCTCAATCAAATCGGGGTGGCTGCTGTCGTCGATCTCGTCCCGCTCGGTGGCTCGTGGTTCACGACCACGCCGCGAACTCGCGCAACTCCGCCGCCATCTCGGCGACGTCGTTCCGTCCGAGATGCCCGTTCTCGGTGACGACGGTCACGTGCTCGGCCGGCGTTCGGTCGAACGTCGGGTTCGTTACGGTGAGATCGGCGTCGCCGTCGTAGACCTGATCCCGATCGCCATCCGCGAACTCGGGCTCTGGCTCTGGATCGGTGCTGATCTTGTCGCTCGCGGCGACGACGTACACCGGCACGTTCTCGTGGGCGGCGGCGACAGCGACGGCCCGCGTTCCGACCTTGTTCAGCACGCTGCCGTCGGCGAACACGGTGTCAGCACCGGCGACCACGGCGTCGACTGCGCGCTCCGCGAGGAGGTGGGCGGCCGCCGCGTCGATCGCGAGCGTCACAGGACGGTCGTCCGCGAGTTCCTCCGCGACGCCGACTCCCTCGCATGCGGGTCGCGACTCACAGACGAGCACTTCGTCGATCGTCGCCCGGTGGAGCGCGTCGAGTGCCGTCCCCGAGCGTGAGAGCGTCAGTACCGTGCCGTCGAGTCGCGCGGCCGCCTCGCGTGCGGCCGCCTCGTCAGCCTCGAACGCGCGGTCGATCCCCGCAGTTGCGGTGCGCTCGACTGCTTCAGGGTTCCGGTCGTCGTTCGCCACGGCCATCGTGCGGTTGATCCGGTTCGCGACGACCGTCATGCTCGCTCGCGCCGTGCGAAGGGTCTCGGCGAGAGTCACCAGATCGCTCCAGTCACCGTCCTCATCCTCGCCGGCGGCCGATGCCGCGAGCACGCCGGCACGATCCCGGAGCACCTCCAGCGCGCGCACCGAGAGCCACGCCGAGCCGTGGTCGGTGTCTGCCTCGATCGTTTCGACCGTCGGCGCGACGCGCTCGTAGGCCGTCCAGAGGTCGGGAACCGTCTCGCGCCGACCGATTTCCGTCGGCGGGACCCACTCGAAGGCAGCCGTCTCGTAGTTCGGTTCGACTGCGCGCGACTCGCAGTCGAACAGGTACGGGTGAATCTTCCACCGTGTATCGAGGTCGTCGTCCGTCACCGTGAACGACTTGCCCGCGCGGACGAACGAGATAGCATCGTCGAGCCCCGTCTCCTCCGCGATCTCCTCGCGCGCGGCCCCGTCGGGATCACCCTCGGCGTGACCCGCGACCGCGCCCCACCGACCGGCGTACGAGCCGACCTCGTCGCTGCGGTGGAGCAGGAGAACTTCGCCACGATTCCGGAGAAAACAGGTAACGACGTGGGTTTCGTTCATGGGTCTCCTACTCGTCGGCGGCGTTTGAACCTGGTGTAGGATTCTTGGGGCCAGGCAACGAAGCGGTGGCATGGTTCGAATCGCGATCATCGCCGACACCCATATCCCCTCGCGCGCCGAGGCGATCCCCGAGTGGATTCGGGAGGAAGTCGAACGGGCGGATCACACCATCCACGCCGGCGACTTCGATGCGGCCGAGACGCTCGACGAGGTGCGTGCCCTCGCCGGCGGGGAACTGACTGCCGTCACCGGGAACATGGACCCGCAGTTCGATCTGCCGTCGGTGACGACGGTCGAGCGCGGCGGATGGGAGTTCGTCGTGACCCACGGCACCGGCGACATCGACGGCTACGAGGAGCGCGTGGCCGGCGTCGTCCGCGAGACGGCTGGCGACGGACCGGCCGTCGGCGTAGCTGGCCACACCCACCAGGTGCTCGATACCGAGGTCGACGGCGTCCGCCTGCTGAACCCTGGCAGCGCGACGGGGGCCGAACCGGCCGGGACGGCGACGATGATGGTTGCCGAGGTCGACGATGGTGACATCGACGTGGCGGTACACGACGAGTAGCGTCGAGCCCTGCCGAGAACACCGGTGCCATACGGCGCGATCGACGAGTAGGGTGGGAAGTACACCAACGATTAAGAGGGTGCCACACGATAGCACCCTCAGCCATGGGCGTCGTCGTCATCGGAACCCTCGATACGAAGGCCGAAGAGATCGATTTCGCGCGCAGCGTCGTCGAGGCACAGGGCGTGGACGTTCACGTCGTGGACGCGGGCGTGCTGGGTGAGCCGGGGTTCGAGCCGGATACGTCCGCGGCGGCGGTGGCCGAGGCCGCCGACACGAGCCTCGACGCGCTCCGCGAGGCGGGCGATCGCGGCGAGGCCATGACCGCGATGGGCGAGGGGGCCGCCGCAGTCGCGACCCGACTGCACGAGGAGAGCGTCCTCGACGGCGTGCTCGGGCTCGGCGGATCGGGCAACACGTCGGTGGCGACGGCGGCGATGCGAGCACTCCCGTACGGCGTCCCGAAGCTCATGGTCTCGACGATGGCCTCCGGCGACGTCCGGCCGTACGTCGAGTCGAAGGACGTGATGATGCTGTACTCCGTCGCCGACGTCGAGGGGCTGAACCAGGTCTCTAGGACTGTGATCGCCAACGCGGCGCTGGCGATGGTGGGGATGGTCGCAAACGAGCCCGACGTCGGAGTCGAGGACCGTCCGACCATCGGGATCACGATGTTCGGCGTCACGACGCCCTGCGTCCAGACCGCTCGCGAGTGGCTGGAGGGCGAGGGCTACGAGACGATCGTGTTCCACGCCACCGGCACGGGGGGAGAGGCGATGGAGGGCCTCGTCGAACAGGGAGTGATCGACGGCGTGCTCGACGTCACGACGACCGAACTCGCCGACGAGCTGGTGGGGGGCGTGCTCTCGGCCGGCCCCGACCGCCTGGAGGCGGCCGGGCGCGTCGGGGTTCCACAGGTGGTCTCGACCGGGGCGCTCGACATGGTGAACTTCGGGCCGAAAGACGACGTCCCCACCGAATTCGAGGATCGCCACCTCCACGTCCACAACCCCCAGGTGACACTGATGCGAACCACACCCGAGGAGAACGCCGAACTCGGCCGGATCCTCGCCGAGAAGTTGAACGACGCGACCGGGCCGACAGAGCTCGTGCTGCCGCTCGGCGGGGTGTCGATGCTCGATGTCGAGGGCGAGGACTTCCACGACCCGGAGGCCGATGCAGCGCTGTTCGACGCCCTCCGCGAGACGCTTGACGACGACACTGTCGAACTCACCGAAGCCGAGACCGACATCAACGACGAGGAGTTCGCGCTGACGCTGGCGCGCCACCTCGACGAACGGCTGCGCGACGCGGGACACGACCCGTAGCCTCGGAGGGCTCGTAGTCCGGGCGGCGGCAGCGACTCACCCGAACGTTCATGATGGCTGTCGACGAACCACACAGGTGAATCCGATGAAACACACCAGATCGGAATCCATCGACGATCTCCGTGCGAGCGTCGACGCGGGTGAGGCGATCATCGGTGCCGGCGCGGGCACGGGCATCTCGGCGAAGTTCGCCGAGCGCGGCGGCGTCGACCTCGTCATCATCTACAACTCCGGGCGCTACCGGATGAACGGTCGGGGATCGCTCGCGGGCCTGCTGCCGTACGGCGACGCGAACGAGATCGTCGTCGAGATGGCCCGGGAGGTCATCCCCATCGTGGAAGACACTCCTGTGCTCGCCGGCGTCAACGGCACCGACCCGTTCCGCGAGATGGACACGTTCCTCGATCGACTCGCCGGCATGGGGTTCTCGGGCGTCCAGAACTTTCCGACCGTTGGTCTCATCGACGGAACCTTCCGCCAGCATCTGGAGGAGACGGGGATGGGCTACGAGAAGGAAGTGGAGATGATCGCGACCGCCGCCGAGAAGGACATGCTGACGTGCCCGTACGTGTTCGACGAGGATCAGGCGCGCGCGATGACCGAGGCGGGCGCGGATGTCGTGGTCGCGCACATGGGCCTCACCACGTCGGGCGACATCGGCGCGGAGACCGTCCTCGATCTCGACGGGGCGGCAAAGCGCGTTCAAGCCATTCACGACGCCGCGACCGGGGTCGACGACGACGTCATGGTGATCTGCCACGGCGGGCCGATCGCGTGGCCCGACGACGCGAGGTACGTCCTCGACAACACCGAGGGCGTGGTGGGGTTCTTCGGCGCGTCGAGCATCGAACGCCTGCCGACCGAGGAGGCGATCGAACAGCAGACCCGCGAGTTCACGGAGATCACGCTATGAGCGACCACCACATCGAACCGGACGAGGTAGAGACGCTCGAATTCGACTGGGGCACGCTGAAGTGGCCCTGTACGCCCGACGAAACCGACAGCGAGGCGTTCAGCATGGGCGTCGTCCAGCTGAACCCGGGCAAGGGCCACGAGCGCCACGACCACCCCGACAGCGAGGAGATCCTCTACGTCGTGAGCGGCGAGGGGATTCAAACTGTTGGCGACGAGGAGTTCGCCATCACCCCCGACGACACGGTGTACATCCCGGCTGGCGTCGAACACAGCACGGAGAACACCGGTTGGGAACAGCTCAGACTCGTCGCCGTCTACGGCCCACCGGGTCCCGAGGACGTGCTCCGGGACGCACCCGACAGCACGATCCTGCCGCCCGGCGACCTCCCGGAGTGAGAGCCACACCGCTCGCGTTCACCGGACGACTCTCGCCGGCATACGAGCGGAGTCCACGAACCCGGGGTGCGATCGTCGCGCGAGATCGCCCGTCGCCCTCCGTTCTCGACTCCCGCCGCGACGGGCGGACTCCAGTGATACGCCCCGACTACGACACGATATCGGTCGCGGGCTCACTCGTGGATCGCGCGGATGCGGAGCCGTCGGTAGTCCGCGTACCACGTCCCGTCGTCGCGTAGCGCGGGTTCGACACGGCGCTCGATTCCCGAGAGGACGGCGTCGAGGTCGTCGTCGGGAACGCCCGAGAGGAGGCTGTCGCCGAACATGGCGAGCCAGTCGCGGAGCCCGTCGTCGCCGTCGAGCCGGGTCGGCCGATCGAACAGCACGGCGTACCGCACCGCGAAGCCGTGAGCTTCGAGACGCGTCGCGTACTCGCCGAGGCTCGGGAAGTACCACGGGTTCGTTCCTTCATATCCCCACTCGTCGAGTTCGGCCTCGACGGCGGCCACGATCGTCCCGACGTTTCCCCGGCCGAGGAGCCGAGAGCCCGGAGCGGGCCCGGCTAGACGAGATTGCTCCCGAAGTAGAGCGCGACGACGAGCCACGTGACGTACGTGGCCGCGACCGTCAGCACGGCGTCACGCCGGGAGAGATGCTGGAAGTTCACGAGCCCCTGTGTCAGCATCCACCCGACGACGAGCAGGACGACGGCGAGCGCACCGAAGACGAGGACCGTGATGAACCCGAACCCGAGCAACAACAGCGGCACGGCGAGGAGCGGCAGGGGAGCCAGCCCGTAGCTGACGACGACGATGGTGTCGTCGAGGTTGCTCAGCCGGCCGAGCCGCGAGCCGGCGACCTGGATCGCCACGAGCGCGAGCACGCCGAGCAGGAGCACGACGAGATACAGCTGGAGGAGCAGCATGACGACGCCCTCGATGTTGGCCTCCGCGATGTAGATCGAGAAGCGATCGGTGAACGTCGTCCCGAGCTCCTGGAGGGAGGGGTTGTTCAGGAACTCGCCCACGGCCCCGACGATCGCCGGCAGGAACATCCCGATCGCGACGATCGCCGTCGTGACCAGCACGGACACGAAGAGGAAGGCGAGCGCCTGGTCCGCGCTCTTGTCGCTCGCCCGATCGGCGAAGAACGCGCGCGGCCCACGGAGGATCCCCCCGAGCGGCTTCGTGTACCACTCGGCGAGGAGCTGTCGGCTGAACCCGGTGAAGACGGTGTCGAGACCGATGGCGACGATGATGAACAGCCCGGTGATGAGCCGCGAAAATCGTGGGCCGAACCCGCCGAGCGTGAGGACGTTCTGTGCGAGGCCGAGCACGAGCGCGCCCATCAGTACGCCGGTCATCGAGCCGTCGCCGCCGGTGAGCCTCGTCCCGCCCAAAACGACGGCCGCGATGACGATCAGCGCCTGGCCGTCGCCCGTCCCCGGCGAGACGCTCCCGATGTACGCGAGCTGGGAGAGGCCGGCGAAGGCGGTGACGGCGGCGACGATGCCGAAGCACGCGATCTTGACCCGGTCGGGGTCGATGCCGGTCGTCTCCACCGAGTTGATGTTGTCACCCGTCGCGCGGACGTGCTGGCCGAACGTCGTCCGGAAGAGGAGGTGGTGGAAGATCACGAGGAAGACGAACACCCATACGATCTGGGCCGGGAAGGACTGGAACACCTGAGTACTCTCGTGGACGCCCGGAATGCTGTACCGTATCGCGGGGATCGAAAACAGTTCGATGTCGGTGAAGGGGATCGTGACCAGGAACGGCAGGCCGTAGGTGCCGCCCATCGCTCTGAGTATCGGCCCGACCTCCGCCGAGGAGACCGTGACGGCCTGGCCGCCGAGCAGGAGGAAGTGAGCGCCCCGCAGGAGCGTCAGCGTCCCGATCGTGACGATGAGCGAGGGCAGCCCGAACTTCGTGACGAGAAAGCCCTGGGTGATACCGTAGAGGACCGCCAGCGTGAGGGTGAGCAGGATGGTGAACACCGGGCTGGCACCACCGGAGATCAACACCGCACCGAGGCCCGCGGTGATCCCGAGGACCGACCCCACCGAGAGGTCGAACTCCCCCGCGATCATCAGCAGCGAGACGCCGTAGCCGATCATGGCGACGACGGCAGCCCCGCGAAGCACGCGAATCAGGTTGTTGAGCGTCAGGAAGTTCTCGGCGTTCACCACGATCCCGAGCACCAACATCGCGACGAGCGCGACGAACACGCTCGATTCGCGGCGTTCGAGGATCGAGGCCGTCGCGTCCGTGATGCGGCGGGAGGTCGGAGCCGACTCGGTTGACAACGTGTAACACCCATGCGTCACCACTTGGAGGAGACACAAATATCTTGCCTCCGTCGGGGCGGTTCACCGCCGCCGGCCGACACTACCGAGCCACGCGCTGGACAGACACGAGCACGCATCGAGTCGACAGCATCGATCGACGGATCAGATCTCGCGTTCCTTGTGCATCCGCGAGACGATGTCCATCCGATCGATGTCGCCGGACACGTCGAGCGTGTCGACCAGTTCGCCGTCGCGCATGACGGCGATCCGGTCGGCGACGTCGACGAGCACGTCGATCTTGTGCGAGATGAGGACGACGGCCTTGTCGTCTTCCGGGATCTGTTTCACGAGCTCGATGATCTTGTCCGTCCCGGTGGTCGACACCTCCGAGGTCGGCTCGTCGAGGATGATGATCGGCGGGTCCCTGATCAGCGCCCGGGCGACGGCGACCGCCTGTTTCTGCCCGCCGGAGAGCTCCTCGATCGGCGATCGCGGATCGAAGTCGAACCCGATCTCGTTGAGTAGTCGGGAGCTCTCCTCGACCATGCGCTCCTTGTCGACGTTGCGGAGGAGCGTGCCCCTGAGTCCCTCCTGTCGGGGCTCGAACCCGAGGAAGATGTTGCTCGCGGCGTCGTTCGTCGGCGTCAGGTGCTGTTCCTGATAGACCGTCGCGACGCCGGCCTCCTCGGCGTCCCGCGAGGAGGTGAAGTGGCGCTGTCTGAACGTCCCGTTCTCGCGGACGAGGATCTCGCCGGCGGTCGGCCGGAGCACCCCCGAGAGCATCTTCACGTACGTCGACTTCCCGGCCCCGTTGTCGCCCGCGATGGCGAGGATCTCGCCGCGCCGGACGTCGAGGCTGACGTCCTTGACGGCCTCGATGGCACCGAAGTGCTTGGTGAGCCCGCGCGTCTTCAGCACCGTTCGGCGCTCGGCGTCCTCGACATCCTCGGCGTCCGCCACGTCCTCGACGGCGCTCGCTTCGGGGCCGGCGTCCTCGGTCGGGACCTCCGATTCGGTATCACTCATGCGGCATCAGAGGTTCTGTTCCTGCCAATCACGGAGTTCGCTCCACGTGTTCCGCTGGAGCGCGTAGTCGACGTTCTCCTCGTCGACGTACGTGACGCCGAACTCGAGGTGTTTCATCTCGATCCCACGGTCCAGATACATCCACGCGAGCGGGACGTTCAGGAACCCCTGGCCGTAGGGGTCCTGTCCCATCGTGAAGTCGATGCTGCCGTCCCGGATGCTCGTCAGGACGGCTTCGGTGAAGTCGAACCCGCAGATGACCATGTCGCGGCTGATGTTGCCGCTCTCGACGGCCTGTGACGCACCGACGGGCGTCCAGAACCCGGCACCCATGACGACGTTGATGTCCTGGTTGGTCGATAGTCGGCTCTCGACGCGGCTCTGGGCCTCGGCGAACTCGGTGGTGACGTCGAGCGTCTCGTCGATCACGGTCACGTCGTCTTTCGTCTGGAAGAACGATCGTGCACCGGGATCGACGCGCCGGGTGACGGCGGGATTACCCGGAAGACCGTTGCCGATCAGGACCGTGTACTGATCGGCGTCGAGCTGGTTCTGCATGCGATCGTAGGCTTCGGCGGCCATCGCGATCCCGCCCCGTCGATCCCTGATCCCGACGTGGGGGATGATGATGGGCGAGTCCTTGTAGCTGAACGTCTCCCGCATCAGCTCGTTGTTCCAGTCCTCCTCGGACGGCGTCGAGTGGCCGTTGATGACCGCGATGTCGTTGTCGAGAGCGCGCTGGATCGGATCGATGTAGGCCTGGTTGTCGAGGATCGTGGTCACGAGGACGTCCCGCCCACCCTGAAGCTGGTCGATCGTCGTGTTGATGATCTCGATCTGCTGACTCTGGCTCTGGGTTCCCCCCGACGGACCGTTGACGCCACCGTTCCAGCCGAACTGGTTGAGCGCGTCGTTGAACCCGGCGATCAGCGGCGTGAAAAAGGGGTTCGCCACGTTCTGGATCACGAACTCGGCCCGTCGCTCCGGGCCGGTCTCCGGGTTGGCGTTGTCGATCGGTGCCGTCGGCGGGGGCACCATCGGGATCCGCGAGTACTCGAAGTCGGTCGCGAACTCGGCCTGGCCCCCACCGCCTTGGCCACCCCCGCTCTGGTTCCCACCGCTTTGGTTCCCGCTGCTCTGATTGCCGCTGCTCTGGTTCCCGCTGCCGTCGGTTCCGTCGCCGCTGTCGGTTCCGTTGCCGGTGTCCTGAAGCACCGACGAGCAGCCGGCCAGCGCGCCCGCCGTCCCGAGCGCTCCCAGCTGTTTGAGTAGCTCTCGCCGTGGTATTCCCAGCTCTATCGAGAACGCACCCTTCTCTCTGATCTTCTCCCGATCGATCGCCATGTGTTACTCCGTGTCTTTCACCCACATAATTGTTTCCCTGTCACATACCCACGCGAGACGACGATCGCCGTGGCTCGGGATCTCTCCGACGTCCTCCCGAGCGACCGCTCCATCACACCGCGAACGTTTATGTCGGTCGTCGTCGAACCGCGTGATGTCATGCGAGTCGGTGTCAACCTGTGGGTGTGGGGTGCGCCCATGACGGACGAGCGCGTCGATCGACTGCTCCCTCGCGCCGCCGAGATGGGGTTCGATGTCGTCGAGTTCCCGATCGAGGAGCGCGGCGGATTCGACTACGAGCGGGCAGGGACGGCGCTCGCCGACCACGATCTGGCGGGGAGCGTCGTGGTGGCGATGAACGAGGAGCGCGATCTGCTCCACGACGACGGGGCCGTCCGCGAGAACGGCCGGGAGTACGTCCGCCACTGCGTCGACGCGGCCGCGACGCTCGGGGCGGATCGCGTCGTGGGACCGCTCTACTCCGCGGTCGGGCGGACGTGGCGGATGAGCGACGCGGAGCGGGCCGCTGCCGTCGAGGACGTCGTCGCCCAGCTCCACGACCTCTCGTCGTACGCGGCCGACCACGGGGTAACGCTGTGTGTCGAGCCGCTGAATCGGTTCGAGACCAGCGTCCTCAACACCGTCGAGCAGGGCGTCGAGGTGATCGATCGCGTCGACCACCCGAACTGCGATCTCCTGCTCGACACGTTCCACATGAACATCGAGGAGTCGTCGCTGTCGGCCGCGATCGAGGCCGCCGGCGACCGGATCGGGCACTTCCACGCCTGTGGCAACGATCGGGGGCCACCGGGGAGCGGCCACATCGACTGGCCGGCGGTCGACGCCGCGCTGGCTGACGCCGGGTACGACGATCAGGTCGTCATCGAGTCGTTCACCCCCGAGGTCGAGTCGATCGCGCGCGCGGCCGCCATCTGGCGGCCGCTGGCCGAGAGCCAGAACGCCCTCGCGCGCGACGGCCTGGCGTTCCTCCGGAACCGCTTCGACTGAGTCGCCATCGCTTCGCCGGTCGCCGGTCTCCCACCGCCGGTGGCACACCGCGTTCCCCCTATCGAGACAGTCGGTTCGGCCCCGACGGGAGATCCGAAGCCACGCTCCGAGGGGACGCCGCATCGACTCGCCCAACACCGTTCCCGCATGGGAAACCGGGAGTCGAACCCTGCCGGAGGTCGCATCCCGCTCCCGGAACTGTCGTCGAAGGCGAGCACGCGCGAGCCACCCGTATGGGTCGTCGTCAAGCAACCTCCCGACCGATCCGTTCGGTGTGTGGCATTCCCTATTTCAGAACAAGCTTTTAGTGAGGGCGATGACAACTGTCACCATGGCAAAAAAGGCGAAACACCCGGTCCGGACGACCGAGAAGACCCTCGCCATCGTCGAGGAGCTCAAGGAGCGGGACAGCGGGCGTCTCACCGAGCTGGCGGACGCACTCGACATGGGGAAGAGCGCCGTTCACAACCATCTCAGTACGCTCGAAGAGCACGGGTACGTGACCAAACACGGGACGGAGTATCGACTCGGGCTGAAGTTCCTCGAGATCGGTGGCCACGCGAGGAACCGGAACGCCCTGTACGAGATCGCCGAGCCCGAAATCGACCAGATCGCCGAGGAGACGGGCGAGCGCGCCAATTTGATGACCGACGAACACGGGATGGGGATCTACCTGTACCGATCGAACGGGAACCAGGCGATCGATCTCGACACCCACACGGGGCTGCGCGCGCACCTCCACAGCACCGCGCTCGGCAAGGCGATCCTCGCCCACCGCCCGCCCGAGCGCGTCGACGAGATCATCGATCGGCACGGGCTCCCACCGGTGAACGAGAACACCGTGACGGATCGGGAGGAACTCTTCGATCAACTCGATCGGATCCGCGAGCGCGGGTTCGCACTCGACGACGAGGAACGCCTCCAGGGGCTGCGCTGCGTCGCGGCACCGATCAAACCGGCGAACGGGGAGGTGCTCGGCTCGATCAGCGTCTCCGCACCCACGAGCCGGATGAGCGACGATCGATTCACCGAGGAGATCCCGGACGTCGTCCGCAGCGCCGCGAACGTGATGGAGCTCCGGATCAGGTACGCGTAGGTGCGGCTCTCGTGTATGTTCTGCGATTCGTGGCGAACCGAATACCGGTTCGGATCGCTACTGGAACACTCTGTCGGTGTATTCGATCGAACTATCTGCTTGCGACCGGTTCTGACATATGGAACGCCGTGTTCCGATCGGTCGTCCGGTTCACCCGATCGCTCTCGGAGCCTCTGGATGCGGACCTCCATCACCGACACCTTGGCATCACCTGGCACAGCAGTCCGATGCAGAGGGTGTCACATACGTAGTTTCGTTACGGAGGTGGGACGAGTCGGCGCACTCGTACCGGGAACCCCTCCAACGAGCCAGCACCCCTCCGGTGCAGGGCCGACTCCACCCGACAGTTCCTTCACGGTACTGGAATCGAGGAGTGTGATCTGCTGTACGACTGTACGAGGTTTGGACATTAATAGCTAAATTTCCGAGCGTACTCGACTCTTCGTCGAGCGTGTCGCCCCACGTCGTCTCTCGCCCGTGGACTCTCCGCGGCCGTTTCGTGGGTTCTGACTGCCGGGCGACGGTCGGTTGCGCTCGAACGGATTTCCGATCTTCAGAACCGAGATCCACGAGCATGGACGTGCTCGTTCGATCGACCCACTGCTCTCTCGACGTTCGGGCCCGTACCGCCTGCCAGCACGACACTACGACCGCTCCATCGCCACGGCAGAGTCTCGGTTCCTTCCGATGGTTTGTTTAGATATTTCTGTCTCCCGTTTCCGACGGCGACAGGCACGAGCCGCTTTCGTTCGACCGCTGAATCGCCTCCCAGTCGCCCGACCGCACCGCCGCACGGGGCTGAAACGAGCAGTCGATCGGGGCGGCGACCCGAAGTACGGAAGTGTCCCCCCACCGGAGGCCGGTCATGAACGTCACTCCCGTCCCCGATCTCCCCGAGATACACGAGGGCGACGACCTCGGCGCGCTGATCGCCGAGCGCGCGGACCTCGCTGCCGCCGACGTGGTCTGCGTGGCGAGCACGGTGGTCTCGAAGGCCGAGGGCCGGGCGCACGACCTCGACGAGTTCCCGGCGGGCCCGCGTGCGACCGAGATCGCCGACCGGCTCGCCGACATCGCTGGCGAGGAGAAGGATCCCCGATTCGCCCAGGCGGTCCTGGAGGAGAGCACCGATCTCGTGATGGAGGCTCCGTTCTTGCTGACCGAGACGCGGTTCGGTCACGTCGGCGTCAACGCGGGGATCGACCGTTCGAACGTGCCGGGCAGCGACATCCTGCTCCTGCCGAAACGCCCGGACGAGAGCGCGCGCCGGCTCCACGACGCGCTCTCCGTGCCGGTGGTCGTGACCGACACCTGCGGGCGGCCGTTCCGCCACGGCCAGCGCGGGGTCGCGATCGGCCGGGCGGGGCTGCCGGCGAGTCACGACTGGCGCGGCGAGCACGACCGCGACGGCCGCGAGCTCGGCGTCACGGTCGAGTCGATCGTCGACGAGCTCGCGGCGGCGGCGAACCTCGTGCTCGGCGAGGGCGGCGGCGGCGAGCCGGTCGCCGTCGTTCGGGGGTTCGACCTCGACGGGTTCGCGGGGAGCGACGAGCTGTTCCGCAGCGTGGACACCGACTTCGTCCGCCAGGCGCTCCGGGAGTGGTCGTATGCGCGCGATTGAGCTCACGCCCGAACACCCGACCGAGCACCTCGTCGAGTTGGGTCTCGAAGCCGATCGGGCGGGGTTCGACACGGTGTTCGCGAGCCACCACTACAACAACCGCGACCCGTTCGCCGCATTAGCGGTGCTCGCCGAGCGTACGGACGAACTCCGGCTCGGACCAGGCGTCACGAACCCCTACGAGACTCATCCGGTGACGCTCGCCTCGCGGGTGGCGACCCTCGACGAACTCGCGGACGGCCGCGCGGTGTTCGGCGTCGGGCCTGGCGATCCCTCGACCCTCAGAAATCTCGGTCTCGACGACGAGCGTGGGCTCCGATCGGTGCTCGAATCCTTTCAGATCGCCCGCCGACTCTGGGACGGCGAGCGGGTCGACCACGACGGCACGTTCGTCGCGCGGGACGCCGGCCTGAACTACGCGGTCGGCGATATTCCGGTGTACGTCGGCGGCGAGGGTCCTGAAATGTGCCGAATGGCCGCGAAACACGCCGACGGACTCCTCTACAATGGCTCGCATCCGGACGATCTCGAATGGGCTGCCGAACGGGTCGCCGAAGGGCTCGACGACCGCCCGGTCGAACGTGGAGAGTTCGATCTCACGGCGTACGCGAGCGTCAGCATCGCCGAGGACGCCGCAGCGGCCCGCGAGGCTGCCCGCCCGCCGGTGGCGTTCATCGCTGCGGGCGCGCCACCGCCCGTCGTCGAGCGCCACGGACTCGATCCCGACCGTGCGGACGCGATCGGCGACGCGATCGCGGCGGGCGAGTTCGACGCGGCGTTCGACCGCGTGAGCGACGCGATGATCGACGCGTTTTCGATGGCCGGCACGCCCGACACGGTCGAATCACAGCTCGGCGCGGTGTTGGAACACGCCGACAGCATCGTCATCGGTGCGCCGCTCGGTCCCGATCCCGAGACGGCTATTCGCCTTGCTGGGGCGGTGTGCGACCGATGCTTTCGGGCATGATCCCCGAGACGAGCGCGCCGGCGGCGAGATAGCCGAGCACGGCAACCGCGAACAGCACGAACACCGCACCGAACAGCAACAGGATCGCCGAAAGCGGGTCGGTGGTCGCGACCTCGAAGAAATCGTTTGCGAGTGCGAAGACGTTGTTGAACAGCCGAACGGCGATGTTCGCCATACCGACCGTCCGATCGGGAGGTACTTGTGTGTATCCGTCCGCCACGGTCAAGTGACGGTGCTGCGAAACGAGTGTATGACCGACGATATCGAGGCAGGCGACGACCGAACAGCGGTGGTGACGACGTATGCGTGGACGCCGATCGGGGAGTGCGAGGCGTGCGGCGGGACGGCCGCGACACGGTGGCGCGACGGCGAGGCCCTCGTCTGTGGGTCGTGCAAGTCGTGGTGATCGAACGCCGCCGTGGAGGCACGGGATCGCTCTCGGGCCGTCCGCGAGGCCGAGGCGCGCCGGACGGAGCTACCGCTCGTCCTTCCAGATCAGCCCCTCGAACCCCGATCGCATCACGGTGGTGCCGTCCTCGTCGCGGCAGTCGACCGAGCACGCGATCTCGTAGCGGTCGTCGCGCTCGGTGACCCCCGTGACCGTCACCTCGCAGGTGATCGTCTCGCCGGTGTACACCGGCTTGCGGAACTCGTACTCCATCGTGCGCGCGAGCACGCCGAGATCGCCCCCGATCTTGGTCGGGAGGGTCGCGGTGAGCAGTCCCTGGACCACCAGCCGCCCCTCGTCGTCGGGCTCGGTGTGGATCGCCTGGCGGTCGCCGGAGACCTCGCCGAAGCGCTCGACGTCCTCGTGGGTGAACGTCCGCTCGAAGGTGTGGACGTCGCCCTCCTCGGGTTCGGTCGCTGGCATGGCCGAAAGATGGCGATGCACCGGGATAGTTCTACGGGGGTCCGCGACCGCAGCACAGTTGTCCGTGCCCCGCGAAGCGGCGTTTCGAGAGCATGGGTTCCCGCGAGCCGATCGATGTCGCCGACCGAACGCATACCGTCGTCACGCGCACGTCGAGCAGTTCGGACGACGTGGTGACGAACTGGATCGAGGTCGAAAACTCGGTCGTCGAACTCGTGATGCAGTACGGCACGGCGGTACATCTGTCTATCGACGGGCCGATGCTCGAAGAGCACAGCCCCGAGACGCTCGCTACCGTTCGTCGACTCGCTCGCCTTCGAAAGGACGAACAACTCCTGACACACGGGAATCTCGCCGAGTATCGCGCCTCGTTGCCGGACGAATCACAGCTCGTCCGCGAGTGTCTGACTGTCGATCACGAAACGGACGCCGGACCCGGTTCGTGGCGAGTGTTCGGCATCCACGAACTCGCCGTCGTTCGCGAGGACGCCTGGCTTTATCACTCCGTTCCACATCACAGGCGCAACCGAGACGTCAACGCGGTGGTCGACGGGCTCGTCGACGAACTGAACGAAATGCTCGATACGATGTTCGGTTCCGGATCGTTCCCCGTCGGTCCACTCCTCTCGTGGGAAACAGACGGCCGACGGTACGAGATCGAATCGGACCATCTGCGCGTCGACACCCCGACGTGGCAGGAGTGGGCCGCGTTTACGCTGAGTGGACTCACCGACGTCTATCCCGAACCGGAACGACTCGAACTCGTCTGTCGATGGGGTGGGACGCCCAAAACAGACTCGGTGGTGCTCCGTGGGCTTGGACACGTGTTCGACCGACTCACCGCCGATCCGCCGACGCGCATCGGCGTTCCCGACCGCGAGACGCTCGACGAGGTCGTCGCGGCGCTCGGGACAGTCGCCGAAAAGCTCGACTACGACCTCACGATTCACGACTGAGAACCGTGACGGAATCTCCAACTGCAATCGCCAGGCGCGCTGGCGTTGCCCTGGCTCCCGCTACTTGATCGCGGACAGCACGACGTGCTCGGCCCCCGTCCGGCGTGTCTCGATCCGATCGAACTCCGAGAGGTGGTTCCGGAGATCGAGGTCGCGATGGTGGACCGTCGTGAGTTCGCCGCCCCGCGCGAGAACGTCGGCGATGCCGGCGAACAGCTCGGCAAGCACGCCGTCGCTGGCGTGGGTCGGCGGGTTACAGAGAACTCGATCGAACGTCCGGTCGGCGACGCCCGCGGTGCAGTCGGCCGTCACCACGATGGCGTCCACACCCGACGCCCGCAAACTCCGCTCCGCACACGCCGTCGCGACGCGATCGTCGTCGGTGAGCCAGACCTCACAGTCCGCGGCCAGGCCCGCGTACGCGCCGATCGCGCCGTAGCCACAGCAGGGGTCGAGGACGCGCTCGCCGTCCTCGACGGTCGCGGTTTCGAGGAGCAGGCGCGTCCCGTCGTCGAGTGCGGTCGGCGAGAACAGTCCCGGCACGGTGACGAGTTCGAGCGTCGCGCCATCGATCTCCGGCCGGATCGTTCGCGGGGAGACGTACGTCGGCGGGTCGAACGAGTCGGGACGGGTCGCCACGAGGAGCCGCCAGTCCCCGCGCGTGGCGCGTCGCTCGACCCCGGCCGCCATCTCGTCGAGGTGGGTCTCGTAGCGCGCGAGCCCGGTCCGCGGCGCGGCCGCGAGGAAGAGTTCGTCGCCAGGCCCCAGCACGGAGAGTGCGTCCGCGATGCGCTGGGTGCCGACCGCGAGCGGCGTGTAGGGTTTCGGCGCGTAGGCGACCGTCTCGAACGTCCCGCCGAGAGTGGTGAGGTCCGCGACGGTCGAGATTTCGACGTCGGCGTCGTTCCGCCGCGCGTTTCGCTCACAGAGCCGCGCCGCACGGGCGCTCGATTCGGTCAGGTGAGCACTCGAAGCGCGCGCGGCGAGAACGGTGCCGACGACGCCGTAGTTCGCTTCCGGAACGAGGAGTCGACCGGGGTCGGCGTCCCAGAGCGACTCCACGAGCAGGAGTTCGGCGGTTCGGAACGAGCGCTCCGAGCAGACGCCGTCCGCGGTGGCGAAGCGATACTCCGGACGAGCCCCCGATACTCGTGATTCGAGGGCTAGCTCGTCGGTTGAGCGGTTCATCGGCAGCGTCCCTCGATCGGTACCGGCGCGTGACGGCGACGGTCTTCGGCGGGGCGTTCGGAGGATCGGCGGTGCTGTGGGTCGTGACGCGGTCGCGTCGACGGTGATGGCATTGACGTGGGGTGGGGTCGTGACGATCGGCGAGCGGGACAGCCCACGCCCTGCGCTCTCGGCGAGAGTCCGTGGAAAACGGTTCGCGCGTGGCTCCACGCAGGACGCGAACCAGGTGCCGATCAGCGTGACCGCCCGACAGGGACTCCGACCGATCGCGTTCCGGTCGGTCCGTCGGGCCGCCCACAGCCGGCGAGCCGGTCGATCCGTCCGCACGCGCGGCGACCGCGCGATCTCAGCGGAACGGCGTCGACCGAGAGCGCTTTTTCACTACACGCGGTCTTCCGTCACCAGCGCGCAAAAACGTTGTCCCGCGTCGGCGGGGTCCGTCGTCGGCGAGACCACCGACGCCGCCGAGCCCGATTCCGCCTACTCGTCGACGATCGACGCGAGCTCGTCGATCGGGATGATCTCCATGGTCTGCATGTCGAGCCCGTAGTTCTCGACGACGAACGCGGCCTTGAACAGCTCGTCCCGACTGGGGGCGTCGAACAGGAGCAGGAAGTCGTACTCGCCGAGAACCGCGTAGCTGTCCGTGAGCTCGATGTCGTACTCCCGGAGATCGTGGTCGACGTCGCCCCAGACCGAGGCGAGTTTCTGGGCGTTCTGGGGCGGGTTGCGGATCTTCACCATGGAAACGTAGTTTGCCATATATCTCTGGAAGCGACGCGAGAAGATGAACATATCGTCGCCAGATACCCGCTATGCGGCGAGAACGGACAGAGTTACGCGAGCTGTGGCGTTTCGAGACGAGCCACCGAAAGACATCCGGTAGTGCGGCGACGAGTGGGGGTCGTATGTCGTGGGACACGATCGACCTCGACCGCGAAGACGGCGTGACGACCATCACCGTCGACCGACCCGACCGACTGAACGCACTCAACACGGAGACGCTCGAAGCGCTCGAAGACGCGCTGGCGGAGGCCGAAGACGCCCGCGCGCTCGTCCTCACGGGAGCGGGCGACGATGCGTTCGTCGCCGGCGCGGACATCGCGTACATGGCGGAGCTCTCGGTCGCGGAGGCGCAGGCCTACGCCGAGCTCGGCCACCGGGTGACCGACGCGATCGAGGCGTTCCCGGCCCCGGTGATCGCCGCCGTCAACGGGTACGCCTTCGGCGGCGGCTGTGAGCTCGCCCTCGCCTGTGACCTCCGGGTGGCTTCCGAGCGTGCCGTCCTCGGCCAGACCGAGATCGACCTCGGGATCGTCCCCGGCTGGGGCGGCACGCAGCGCCTCTCGCGACTGGTCGGCGACGAGCTCGCGCGCCGGCTGGTCTTCTTCGGCGAGCGCGTCGACGCCCAGGACGCCCACCAGCACGGGCTCGTCGGCGAGGTCGTGGCGCACGACGAACTCGACGATCACGTCGGGGAGATGGCCGCCGAACTCGCCGCGAAGCCGAAGCACGCGCTCCAGGCCGCGAAGGAGGCCCTGAATCAGGTCCACGAGTCGCCGCAGTCCGTCGGCCTGACCTACGAGCGCCGGGCGTGGAGCGGGCTCTTTGGAACCGACGACCAGCGCGAGGGGATGCGCGCGTTCGTCGAGGACCGCGAGCCGGAGTTCGAGTAACGGCGGCCGAACGGCGTTTCGACTTCATTCGAGCGCTTTTGACGCTGGCGGTAGCGGGGCGGGCCTGGCGGATGAAGGGCGAGACGCGCGAGCGAAGTGAGCGCGCGTCGAGGGCTTCGGCAGTGTTTGGCGGTCGCGGGAAGCGTAGCATCCGCGCGAGCACAGCGAGCGTGGTTCGCCGCGAACGAGCGCAGCGAGTGAGCGGGTGTTTTTAGTCCAGGTTTTTGCGAGGAGAGGTGCCCGCAGCGCGCCGGAGGCGCGCGAGGACACCCGACGAAGTAAAAAAGTGGCTAGTCGTCCTGGGGAACGATGTCGGCACCTGGTGCGACGGTATCGGCAACCGTCTCCTCGACCTGCGTGTAGACGAACACGAGGCCGATCGCCGCGAGCGCGGCCCCGAACGCGAAGGGGTAGACGAACCCGAACCCGACGAGGAAGCCGGAGGCGAGCGGGCCGATGGCGACCCCGAGCCCGAACGCCATCGTGAGGATCGAGAGCTGTGTGCCGGACTGGCCCTTGCCGGCGAGGTCGCCTGCGAGCGCGAGCGCCGGCGCGAACACCATCGCCACCGCCACGCCCTGGCCGAGCCGGACGGCGATCATCAGGAGGGGTTCGGTCACGAGACCCTGGACGAACGTGGTAGGGACGAGCAGGACGAACCCGGCGACGAGGAAGGGACGGCGGCCGTAGCGGTCGCTCGCCTGACCGATCGGGACCTGGAGGACGACGTTCGCGATGACCACGGCGGCGAACTCGACCGAAAAGAGGAACGGTCCCTGATCGAGTCGGCTGTTGATGAGTTCTTGCAGGGTCGCGAAGAGGCCGATGCCGATGGCCATGAACAGCGTAGCGAGGCCGAGGGTGAACACCGGATCGAGGAGATGTTCGCCGGTCGGATCACGGATCGCCACCGAGAGATCTTCGCCAGCGGCGGCCTCGGTCTCCGGCGGGTCCGAAACCAGCAGCGTCACCAGCGCGAAACTCACCGCCGCACCGAGAACGGCGACGGCGAACGCGGCCTCGAAGCCGGAGACCGTCGTGCCGAACAGCTGGTAGCTGACGACGCTCGTCCCGGACAGTCCGCCCGTGATGAGGACGCCGGCGACGATCGGCCCGAGGCCGAAGCCGAGCAGCCGGAAGGTGTTGAACACGCCGAAGTTCTCGCCCCGGTCGACCGAGGTCGCGAGCTCGTTCACCAGCGCGACCGTCGCCGGGATGGTGAGCGCCGCGCCGAGTCCCTGGAGCATTCGGAAGGCGACGACCGCGTAGTAGTTGTCGACGAACGCGTAGGCGGCGCTCGCGACCCCAAGCAGCGCGAGCCCGCCGAGGATGAACGGCCGGCGTCGACCGGTTCGATCCGACAGCCGACCTGTAAAGGGCTGGCCGAGACTGTTGAGGAAGCCGAACAGCGAGAGCACGATCCCGATGAGGAGCTCCTCCGACACCGCGATGCCGCCCACCTCGACCCCGATCAGGCCCTCGATCGGGATCTGTCCGCTGGCGATGTACAGCGGCAGCACGACGATGAGAAAGGAGTTGGCGATCGAGTCGGCCATCCGAGCGAGCGCGAGCACGAGCACCCGGCGGTCGGTGCCGAGGAACGTGGCACGAAACCACTCCCGCAGCCGTCGAAAAACCATCTACCCGCTTCACGCCTTGCGCACCTATCACGGTTTCCTTCGCGGCACGGAACCCGCGCGACTTAAACCGCTGAGGCACCAACCGCGAGCGACCGCGCTCAGCGCGTGATTCCATCATGGCAGACGACGACTACGCCGATCTCTTCGAGGAGATCACCGGCGAGACGGGCACCACCGAGTCCCAGGAACAGTCAGAGGTCATCGACGTCACCGACGCCGAGGACCGGGGCCTCCCGACGACCGACGTCGAGTGTCCCGAGTGTGACAACGACCAGGCGTACTGGTACATGCAGCAGATCCGGTCGGCCGACGAGTCCGAAACCCGCTTTTTCGTCTGTACCGACTGTGAGCACAGCTGGCGCGAGGACGATCACTAGAAGCACCCACCTTTTTACTTCGAGGCATCGCGCTCGCTGCGCTCGCACTCAACCCCTCGCAAAAGTCTGGACCAAAAACCTCCGCTCGCTCGGCCTTCGGCCCCGCTCGCGATAGAACTGTTGGCGCTCTCCGCACAGCACCACCGAAGCCCTCAGCGCGCGCTCCCTGCGGTCGCTCGCGCGCTTCGCCCTTCATCCGCCAGGAGAGCAACGCTCTCCTGAGCCTCGGCTCACTTCGTTCGCCGAGACGCCAGGCCCGCGCCGCCACCACACCGCTACCGCACCAGTACCGCGGGCCTTCAAGAGCGCTCGGCGCGTACAGCCACCACCGATGCCGTCGGTCCCCGACGAACGCCTCGCGGAGGGCGGGTGGGAACTCGCCGAGGAGACCACCGAGACGCTGTTCCAACTCGCCGCCGTCCGGGTCGAGGGCCACACGCTCGTCTACGAGGACGGCGACCGGCGCGCAGCGATCGAGGCGGCGAGCGACGGTGATCTCGGCGGACCGTGGCGATTTTTCTTCGCTACCCGACTCGCCTTCCATCCGCCGCTCGCGCCAGGCGTCGGGCCCGCGATGATCCGCTCGACGGTGACCGCCGAGGCGCGCCGCGCGTTCGTCGCCGACCTCGAAGCCCGCGGCTTCCACTCCATCGACCGCCGCCGCACCGAACGGATGCGCACCGACGGCGGCAAGCGCGCCCGACTCACGAACTACACCGCCCGCTACGCCGTCACATCGAGCGCTCACGACAGCGAAATCGCGATCGAGGCGTGGCTGGCCGTCTGGATTCGCGATGGAACCTTCCGGATCGCCGGCGGAGCCTACCCCACGAGAGGGTTCGACGAACTGCTCGCGGCGCTCGGCGTCGAGCACGAGATCGACCCGACCACCGACCGCGAGGAGCTGCTCGAACTGCTGCGGGCCGTCGAATAGCCCGCCAACCTGTGCATCTCCGTGCGCCGTCAGAACGTCGACAGCGCCTCGCGGACCGCCGCCGTGAGCGCACCGTCGGCACTGATCTGAACGGGGGCGTCGAGCCGCCGACCGAGGCGGCCAGGCTGCGCTTCCGCGCCGAGAACGGCCACGACCCGCCCGCGCACCCGCACCACGAGGGTGAGGTCGGCCGCCGCGAGCACCCGCGCCGCGCCCGGCAGCACGCCGCGCACGCGCCGAATCAGCGTCGCTCCGACCGCGACCGCGGGCACCGTGACGTGGATCCGGTTGGCCGCGGCCTCGACCGTGACCTCGTGGCCGTCGATCGACGCCGCGAGGTCGGCCTGTACGTCGAGCGGCGCGAGGTCCTCGTCGGCGATCGCCGCGAGCGCGCGCGAAGCGTCCACGGCTACGGCTCGCGCGTCGTGATCCGGAGCGTCCCGTCGACGTGCCAGTGGGCGTGTTCCGCGTCCTCGCCGGCCTTCGAGGGGACCGCGACCTCCATCTCCTCGAACTCGTAGGTGATCTCCGCGCCGCGGCCGGTCAGCCGGTCGTACAGCCCGATCGCAAGTTCGGGCCACGTCGTCGTCTCGTCGAGCCGCTCCTCGGGTTCGGATTCGCTCATGTTTCGTTCTCACATGGAACGTAGTGGGCTTATACCCCGAGGTCACCGAAGAACTGGCCGGTTAGTGCCGCCCGAAAACGAGATATCCCGTATGACCCACGCCGGCGGTCGAGGGACGGGTGCCGCGCTCGTCGAAGTCCATCTCGCGCTGGATCGTCTCGTAGGTCTCGACCGCCAGCCCGGCCTCGCGGGCACTCTCGACGACCGCGCGGGAATCCTCGACGAACGGCGAGTAGACCGCGAGATAGCCCCCCTGTACCAGGAGGTCGGGCGCGTGCTCGACCACCGCCGGCGCGTCCTCGGTGTCGAGGGTCACGAGATCGAACCCCGAGAGGTCGTCAAGCGCGTCGCACACGTCGCCGGTGCGGACCGTGGCGCTGCCGGGCCCGGGAGCCGCCGTGACGCTGCCTTCCGTCTCCGCCCCGCCGACGCCCGCGAGCGCCATGTTCTCGCGCGCCACGTCGGCGAACTCGGAATCCTGCTCGTAGGTCACGACCGACGCGCCGGCCCGCGCGAGATACGCCGCGAGCACACCGGTTCCGGTGCCGGCGTCGAGCACTCGATCGCCGGCCGCGACGCCGGTGTGACCCATGATGAGGCCGATGTCCCGCGGCATCATCGGCGCGCCGGTGCGCTCGAAGTGGTGAAAGAGGTCGGGACCCCTGAGTTCGCGGACCCGGAACTCGGTCCCGAGGTGGGTTTCGAGGGTCTCGCCGGGTGCGACGTCCTCCGGCACGTCGAGCACGCCGAGATCGGTTTCGAGCCGGTCGCCAGGCCGGCGGAGATACTCGCGATCGTCGGTGACCAACAGAACGGCGGTCACTCCAGCCGCGAGACGGCATCCGCGAGGTCGCCGTCGGTCTCCTCCAAGGCCTCGCGCGCGTCGTCCTCGCTCGCGTCCGTCCGCTGGGCGACGATCTCGACGTCCGCTTCGGGGATGCCGTCCCCACCGCTCTCGCTGCCAGTCCCGGCGTCGCTCGCACCGTCGCCGGCCCCGAGCGGCGTCGCCTCCTCGCCGGCCGCACGCGTCTCGGGCTCGCCCGTGATGGTGTAGGTCGCCTGGCCCTGGGCGTCCATCCGCTGGACGTCCGGCTGGTCGAAGACGAGCTCCTCGTCGCCGGTGCGGATCACGATCTCCTCGGCATCGAGCTCCTCGATGTCGATGCCCATCTGTTCCATCATCTGGTTCAGCTTCCGGGGGTTCATCCCGCCGCCTCCTCCGAACATGAGGGACGGAACGGCCGCCAGCGTCTTGTCCCTTCGGGTTCGCCGTCACGGGAATCGATCTTCCGATCCGGGCGAATCGTCCGTGCGAGTCGCCCGAGTACCGCCGATTCTACGAGAGCGCTCTTTTCGAACCCATCGTTCGGCTGTATCGTCGTTGACACTCAAATGCTGCAACGGTCTCGTGGCGGACGCATATGGTAGGATGCCGGCTCCGGATGGGAAACGGACGTTCCAGCGCTCGCAGTCGCGTCGACGGACGGCAGTTCGCTCGGCCGTCGAACGAGGGCTGTCGATTCGATCGTGAACGGTGGAGCGTGGAGGACCACGAATGAGCGTCGGCCACCGCGTCGCGGGACGGTTCGCGGCCGCGTTCCGGCTGCCGCTCGATCGCGCGACCACCGCCGTCGTGGCGATGCTCGGGATCGACGTGCTGTGGTGGGTACTGACGATCGGCGGAGCTGTGCCGATGCCGGGCATGGCGTGGCTGATGGAGCAGGGCATCCCGATGACCGCGCCGGGCGCGATGGAACGCGGCGTCGCCCACGCCGGCACGGTCGACGCCGTCCTCGGCTACCTCGTGATGTGGGGCGTGATGATGTGGGCGATGATGCATCCGGCGATGCTCCGCTTCGTCCGATCGTACGCCGACGCCCACGAGGGCACCGCGTTCGCCGCAACGGCAGCGGTGACGACGTTTCTGGGGGGATACCTCGGGGTGTGGGCGCTCTCTGGCATGATCCCGCTCGCGGTCGACGCCGTGCTCCCCGGGGGAATCTACGGGTTCACGCGGGCACACACCCATCTCGCGATCGGCGGGGCGCTCGTGCTCGCCGGCGGCTACCAGCTCTCGGCGTTCAAGCAGTCGCTGTTGGATTCGTGCTGTGCGAACGTCTGCTCGCACGCGACCGGGGCCGTGGCGGCGCTCGCCGAGGGCGTGCGCCACGGCGCGCGGTGCGTGTTGATCTCCTTCGGCGTGTTCTTCCTCGTCATGCCGGTTTTCGGCGAGATGAACCCCTTCTGGATGGTCGCGTTGACGGGCGTCGTCGCGCTCGAACGCCTTCCCGAGTGGGGGCGGGAGGTCGCGGTCGGGTCGGGCGTCGTGGCGGTTCTCGCTGGACTCGTGGTCTGGCTGACTCGTCCGTCCCTCCCCGTCGCCTTCGGAATGTGACAGCTGGACCACGCCGAGCGACGACACTCCACCGGGCGACACCGTCGAAACGTTTTTTGCTCGGTGAAATCTACGGATTTATCGCAGCACCCGGACGACGCGCCGACCCGCGGCGCGGATGACGTCCCGCCGACCAGCATGGCGTTCGTGCCGATTCCGGACGGGCGTGGTCCGGGGTCTCGTGGGGGAACGGGGTTCGTCGGTTCGGCGACGGACTATCGTGGGTCCGACGCCGCGTCGACTGTGACTTCTCGCTGCGTGGCTGCTGCGCTCCATCGCTCTACAGCCGTTGCTGTCGGTCGATAGCGAACACAACCATGATTGGGGAAGACGCGTTCTGTCCGAAGACGGGTGCACCGCTCACCGAGGAACAACAGTACGACGACGCGGGCCGACCACGCCGGGTCGTCACCGCCGACGAGGAGTCGCTGGCGGCCGACGCGGCCGGCGAGCTCACCACGGGCGCGGTTCGCTCCTCGAAAGCCGCGCTGTTCAACCGGTTTCGCCGGTGCCACGAGCGTCACCACGAGACCGACGACGCACTCTATCGGAAGGCAGCGCTCGCGCTCGCGCGGCTCAAGCGCACCGCCGAGGACACCGAATCGTGGGACGTTCACGTCTGGTACGCGCTCCGAAAGCGCCTCGCTGCGGCGGGTCACGACGTCGAGTGGATGCACGCCCACGTCGAGCCACGCTGTCCGCACTGTCACAGCCGACTCCGGTACGAGGCGTACGCCGACACCGTGACCGCCCGCTGTGTGGCCGGCTGTGGCGGTCGGCCGGATCAGCTCACGGCGATCCGGGAGACGATCGCCGCGCTCTACACCCGCGCGTTCGACACCTCGATCGATCCCGACGAGTTCGTCCAGTTCTAGCGATCCATCCTCCCGGCCGACACGGCCGCCGAGGGGGACGGCGAGCCGTCGATCGGTTCGTTCTGGTGGCTTCGGGACTAGAAAAAACAAAGTTCCCGGCGGACGCGGTGGCAGTCGTCGATGGGACTCACCGAAACACCGCCGGAGGATCTCGCCGAACGCGAACTGTTCACGGAGTTCGTGGATCTGCTCGACGAGTCGGAGGGATCGCAGGAGGGGTACAGCGAGGCCCGCATTCGGGCCCGGCGCGCGGACCTGCTCGCGGAGATCGGCGAGCGACTCGAAGCGCTCGAAGCCGCGAAGGCACTCATCTGTGACGCTGGAGCCGACCCCGAGCCCCAACCAGCGCCGCGACGCGAGCCCAATCAGGAGCTGTAGTCCACACGATCGCCGTCGTAGCGGGAACGCGCCGCGGATGCCGAGCGACGACCGTCCGATCGTTCCACTGTCTCTGATTACCCTGCTGTACGATCTGGCGTCCTTTTCCCTTCGGTGGCCTATCGTTGAGCACGGAACGACGCCGGACGACGCGCCCCGCGGCGCGGATGATCCCCGGCCGGACAGCTGCCGGTCTCGATCCCCGTGGTCCGACGACGGGCCGTAGATGCACGTTCGGGATCGGCGTCGTCGAGGGAGGGGTCCGGCGTCCCGTTTCATCGCCGATGATCACGACTCTGCTTCTGGTCGCGTGGTGGTATCGACGACGAACCGCTCATGAACGCAACGGGGACGACGACGGTACGTCGTCCGTCCGATAGGACGCGTTCGTTCCGCCGTTTTCGATCGGTTCGGTGCATCTCTCAGCTACTCGAAATGGAAACGACCCACCGATACAGTCGAACGGCCGTCGATCGTCGACCCCGATCGATACCCCTTGTCGATCGGATCGATGGCGGAATCGTGCCGGAACACCGCCCGCGCCGTCGGGGGGTGGACTGAGATGGCGCGCAAGGACATGCGCCTGGTCGAGGTGATCACGCTGTCCGAGCACACCCGCGAGACGGTGCTCGACGTGCTCGACGCCAACGATCTCGACTACTCGATCTCGGATCACACGAACGACCCCGACACGTCGGCGACGATCTCGTTCCCGCTGCCGTCACACACCGTCGAACCGATCCAGAACGAACTCGCGGCGCTCGATCTCGGCGAGGACATGTACACGGTCGTGGTCGAGCCCGAGACGATCACCTCGGATCGACTGGGCGAGTCCGACGACCGTTTCGAGCAGGTCGAGGGGCTCGGCCACCAGGGGATCTCCCGGAGCGAGCTCCACTCGAAAGCGGCGGATCTCATCCCCGATCTCGTGATCTACTCGCTGATGACCGCGATCACAAAGTCTCGGTCTACCTGTTGTCTACCCACTTTGTTCGGCCAAAATCCACTCCCGTACCGCGATTTCACATACGGTCTACAAGAATAAAACCCCTACGGTCGAACCCGTCTTGTCAACCTTCAATCGTTGAACGACAGTACAGTATAATCGTTCGCTCCACACTCCGGACACGAGGAGTTACCCATTATGTGAGTGCCTGACACGGTACGACCGACCGTTAAAGTGTACCCACACTCGTCACACTCCGCTGGTCGGACAGATACCGCTCGGGTCGGGGCCATGGTACAAGGTACGGTTGTATATTATATTATACTGTCGAACTCTCTCCTCTACCGGCCGAAACCATTAGTGTCCGACCGCAGTCATGCGGTTTCGGGGGTATCTGAAAAGTTAGTGCGAATACGCGGAGCAATGTTCGACCCGTAGGGGGTGGGGGGTTCCGGTCGACAAAGTGCCCTGCGCGGGGATACTCGGTTTTCCTTCGGCTGAAACCCCTGTTATCGTATGGTAGGGAGTCTGAGCTATCGGCTCAAACACTCTCTAAGTAAACCGAGAACGGAAGGGTGCCCTCATACCCTCCGATCCGGTCCGTTGCTCTGGCATCGTGAGGGGGAGGTTTGGTTCCTGTCCCATGCCTCCCCCACCACGTGCCATATGCGCGGTTAACAAAGTTGTTGTGGCCGGAACAAGATGAAGCCGGTCGGTACTGGTTACGTTCGGCGGAACACAACCCCCGTCTCGTTGTCGGGGCCGAGTCCCGAGTATAGTTCTTCGATCCGGTAGCCGGCGTCCCGTGCGACCGACAGGGTACGGTCGAGCACAACGGTGGACAAGCGCAGGCTGATTTCATCCTCGCGGACCACAACCCTCGCGTCCGGGGCCTTCGATTGTAGTTCGTCCGCCACGTCGTTGATGTCGGTCTCGACTGGGGACGGGTCGGCCACGACCGTACCACCGTCGGCCGCGACCGGCTCGGGTGCGGTCGAAGCCGTCGGGGTCGTCTCGACCTGTTCGATATGGTCCTCCACCGCGAGCATGTGTTTGCACGACTCGCCCGCGTCGGCCCGTCGGTATCGGTAATCAGGACACCGGCAGGCTTCGGCTCCACCGGTCGACGGGTCCACGTCGACAGTATAGGTGTGGTCGGACTCGGTACCAGTACCGTGCGACCGGTTGCATACGTTGTAGTGTTCATCGTCCGCGCGGACGATATCGATATCTTCGTACTCGGCGCGACGTTCGACCTTTTCCGAACTACTAAGTTCGGACGTGTTCGATTTGGTCATGCTGGTTGGACTGCCAGCAAAACGATCCCGGCATCCTACTGCCGGGGTCGTCGGTTTTGACCCCCGAGGGGACCGTTTTGCCTTACTATAGCCTTGTATCGCCATCCACTTATAGGTATCTTATATATTCAAATAAGTAACAATGTAACTAAACCTAATACTGATATCAACAGAAAAGACGCCGACGGCGACCGGACCGCCGTGCTCGAATGGCAATAGGGAGGGGACCGCACGATCATACCGCAGGGGAGTTGCGGGCGTGCGGGCGGGGCCGACGCCCGCCATACCATACAGCCCGTTCCCTCCGTCGTTCGCGGTGCTCACTCCCACCCACCCACCTCCACGGTCGCGGGCGCTTCGCGCCGGGCTTTCGCAAGAGCGAGTGTAGGAGCGCGTAGCGGGCGCGCGACCGTTGCGGTCATACCTCGCTATGTCGAGTGGGACCCGATCACATCGGGGCTGATCGGGACCCGTCGACCCGGACGAAACCGATTCGGGGAGGACCCGGACTTATATGTCACTGAGTATTGCACTTGGGATATGGGCGAACGCGGAACGAACTACCAGATTGAATGGATGGTTGATCCGGAAGCCGAAGAGGAGTCTACAGAGGAGTTGTTAACCGAGATCCGTGAAGAGGTTAGCGAAGACATACAAGACCGGGGTCGAGTACGAAGAAACAGTATTGATCCGATGACTTTCGCATCAATCGCTATGCTTAGTATAAATAGTACTTCACTTTTGATTCAAATTTACCAATACTTGGACGGACGTGACGGTTCTACAGTGGGTATAATGAAGGTGGAGGATGGTGATAGTATCTACGCCGATAATGTGGAGAAGACAGAAATAGAAGAGATTGGTGGAACATATATCGGGAATGTGGAAGGCGATCTTAATTTATTTGAAATTTCTCCAGAACAGGCGATCGAACTTAGTGAAGAACGTGAAGAGTAGAGAAAACCAGATCGTTCGGACAGTCCGACACTGCTCGGGCCACACAAGTACAGGTCTCACCGCACCGGATCGGTGCCGGTGGGGTGACACGGTGTACCATGCGGCCACACGGGATATAGATACTACTGTATCTATGCTCGGTGCGTGGCGAACGCGAAAGGGTCGGCCGTATAGGAGTCGAGACCGTGCGACCGACGGACGCCCCACTACGGGCGTATGAATAGCAACGTCCGGACGAAACCAGCCATGCTGGTTGCGGACTGATGGGGCATCGATCCGTGAGAACCACGGAAAGGCCGACGTTCGTCCGCAACCGAACATTGGTGTGTCCGGAGGTTGCGACGTGTGCCCGCAACCAGCTAAGCTGATTGCGAACACACAAAGGGGGAGTAGGATCGTACCAGTACGTAACAGATCCGTATATTTAAACCTTTCGGTAGTTGTTTAACTTACTCGGTAGAATCTTGTAGACTGGTACGTTCCGACCGGAACGGTTACGCTCCGGCTCCGGTGTAGCGAGACCGTCCGAACTGGTTCCGTTCGATCACGACCTCACTACACCACCAGACCCTCCCACCTCAGGGGACCCAAACCGAATACGCAGAGACGCCCTTAGTGGGGCGTCTCATCGGTAGCCAAGCTCACACGGACCATTCTGATGTTTCACTAACTTAACTAATAAGGGACGATCCTACTCCCCCCCGTTCGACCATCCGTATGGATAGACGGAGCGATTTCACGCGAGACGTGACGACTCCGCCCATACCCTGCTAAGGGTCGAGGCGACCCCCGAACCCGCTTTGGAGTAGGGGGATAACTACGTCAGTTGAAGACGGGCTTACTTCTTAATTTACCTTATATCCCCAGCTATTTAAAGCTTTCGGGAGAGAGATGCTAACGCCCCTCTTGAACGTACATTCAGGATCGATCCGGCCACACTCGTAGATGTCGGCCGGTAATCGATCGGTGTCGTGGCCGACCTGTTGCGGACCGAACATATCAGTTTGCTTTGAGAGCCGTCAGATTGCTCACAGATCGTTTGTGTCAAATTGCAATGGCTACCCCTTGGGACACAACAGACTTGATTACAGGCTAATCTGGGGAGATAAAAAGAAACCCATCGCCAACTGATCTGTTTGTGGGGCGACTTGTCAACGTCGGGCGGGACGTGTTGTTTTGAT
>NZ_BAFM01000022.1 GCF_000334895.1 Halococcus agarilyticus
TACGCTCAATCTCCTTTTCAGAGCCTTCAACCCCACAAGGGTTCGTCTGAAATCATGCCCGATATAGCGGACATACACCCGCTATATGCCGCTCACCACATACGGTTTTCGTTGACCGCCAATACGCGATGAACCCCCGAGGGTCGATGGAGCAGCTCAGAGAAACTGGCTGTCCTCGGTCGGGTCGTCACCGAAGACGGTTCGATCGACGTAACTCTCCGCCGAAACCGTGTAGATGATGGTGGACTCGCCCGGCTCCAGCAGGTCCTCGACGTGATTTCGCATTCGTTCGAGTTCGCCCTCCGTGACTTCACCCTCGAACACCGAGTTCTGGACATGGACCAGGTGCCGTCGGAGGTAGTTGAGAAAGAGCCGTGTTCGATCCGCCTGTACGTCGTAGACCGCGATCACGTACACCACGTTACCACCACCGCTCGAAGGGTTCGTAGGGCTCGCCAGTGAGCAAGTGCTTTTTGAGCTTATACGCCTCGATTCGCAGGAGGTACTGGTAGCTCACCTTCCGGTCGAGTCGCGGATGTTCGACGGTACGGTCGAGGGTCTCCTCGAACGCCTTCGAGAACGTCTTGCGGCCCGTCTCGGTCAGGAGGCAGGCGTTGAGGTCCTCCTCGAAGCTATCCGTGGTGAGTTGCCCGCGATTGAGCAGCCGGAATATCACGCGGTCGGCGAGCACCGGCTTGAACGGCTCGGCGATGTCGAGCGCGAGCGAGTAGCGTCGCTCGCCCGGTTCGTGGAGGAAGCTCACCGCCGGGTCGAGCGCGGTCGCTCGAATCGCCGAGACGCAGTTGGCGTACACCAGCGAGTTGCCGAAGGAGATCAGACTGTTCACCTCGTTCGAGGGCGGGTTGTACTGGCGGCCGCCGAAGACGAATCCTTCGGGGAGGATCGCGTCGAACGTCGAGTAGTACGCCCGTCGAGCGCCCGCCTCCATGCCCATCAGTTCCGAGACGTCCCCGGCCTCGTCGAGTCCATCGCCGATCCGTTCCAGCTCGTCGATCACCGACTCGAAGTCGTGATCCCGGTTGTGGTAGTACGAGACGTTCGCGCGCATGTTGTGGATGCTGCCGGCAACGAATGCCCGCGCGATCGAGAGTCGGGAATCGGGGTCGTCGTAGCTCCGGACCTGCTCGACCAGTGTCCGTCCGGACGTCTGGCCTCGCTCGGGCACGATCGATCCGGCGTAGTAGTCGTTCCACCCGAAGACGTGTGCGGCGACGCCTTCGTCGTTGAGGAAGGACATGAGCCGCGTGTTGTAGTCGATCTGTCCGTGGAGGAAGAGTGCCTCCGCGTTCTCGATGGGGAGGTACTTCTTCTCGCCCTCGTCGGTGACGAGGCGCACGGTATCGTTGTGGCGTTCGAGCCGGCCGTCGGAGAACACGTGGTAGTTGTCGTTCATCAGCAGCTCCAGCAGAAGTCGTGATAGGCGCACGATTCACAGAACGGCTTCTCCTCGGCTGGTGGCGGTGTGTCGCTCGTCACGACTCGATGCACCCCGCGAATCGACTCCTCGACCCACTCGACGCGCTCGTCGGTGAGTTCGACCGTCTCCTGTCTGCGCTCGGTCGGATGGGCGAGTACGCCCTCGCGCTCGACGCCGACGACACGATCGAGATACCAGAGATAGTAACACAGCTGGAGCTTCGCGGGATCGACCAGCGACGAGGATGGCTTGACCTCCATCACACGACCATCCTCGAGCACGTCGATGGCGATGGTGCCGTCGATCGAGACGTTCCGGCGCTTTCCCTCGTAGGCGGAGTCGTCGACCCGTGTTCCCCGCACGACCGCCACGTTGTCCCGATCGATCTCGAGGTGGCGGGAGACGAACCAGAGCTCGCGCTCACAGACCTCGTAGTACTGCATCATCACGCCCGTGACGTGGAACTCGTCGTCGAGCGCCTCGTCGCGGGCCGTCGCGAGCAGTTTCTCGACGGGGTCTATCGAGGAGGTCTCGGTACTCATAGAAACTGGTGGTCAACGGTACTTTCGGGATCGACGAAACCCTTCGTGACATCGAAAAACGATCCTTGATCCCGAGTGTCCAATCGCCACAATCCTTCCTCTCTGTCGATCACAGGCGTTAATTTCCGGATCGAATCGGCCCTGTCGCTGTCCTCACGGTACACCGGAACGGAAATCCGAAGAGGTTTCGTTGCGTCACGTAGCCGATCCATCTCGTCGAAAGAGTGGTTCTTCGCTGCCTCGGCAAAGTCGTCAACGAGTTCACGCTCGTTTTCGGTTCGTATCACGAGAACATCGGCCGTCCGTCGCTGGCCGATGAGCGACAGTTTCCCCAGTTCGTCGGCGCGCGCCTCGTCGACGAACTCCGCGTACGACTGTTTGCCGACGTCTTTCTCCCCATGGAGCCGATCGTAGTATCGGCTCACCGCGTCTCGGGCCACTGCCGTCTCGGAGAGCGCTCCCTCGTCGTCGCGGACCGAATCGAGCGTGTCGGCGGCGACAGGGAGTAGCGACGTCCCTCGATTGTAGACGGCTTCGGCTGGTGTCTTCGCCTGCTCGCCGGGAGCGTCGAGCCACCAGACCGTGACGCGCCCGCGAGCCCGCTCGAACGAGCGGTTGCACCGCCCCGCTGCCTGCACGATACTGTCGATCGGGGCGAGGTCGCGGTACACCCGATCGAAGCTGATGTCCACGCCCGCCTCGACGAGCTGGGTCGAGACGACGACGAGCGGATAGCCGCGCTGGGTGAGTTTTTTTGCCGTCTCGATCAGCGTCAGCCGGTCCGCGGGACGGAGCCGCGTCGAGAGGTGCAGCAACGCGTCGTCACCTCCCTCGATCACGCGGCCAGCGACCGTTTCGGGATCGACCAAATCCACGTCACCGACTGAACCGAGTACCTCGGCGTACACTTCGGCGACATCGACTTGCGTGGGACCACTCACACGCTCGGTGAGTTCACGAGTGCTATCGATCGTGTTGCAAACCGCGAGAGCGGACTCCCCGCTGTCGAGCGATTCGGTCAGCGCGTCCGCAGCGTCCTCGTAGGTCTTCGGTCCCGCCTGATCCTCGATGTACCGCTCGGTTGAGGCATCGAGTTCGTAGCTCACCCGTTCGACGGCTTCGAAATAGCTGTCGGGATCGTCGACGAGCTCGGTCGGATCGCCGACGATTTCGGTCGAGTGCTCGAACAGTTCCGGCTGGGTCGCCGTCATCGCGATCACGGTCGCGTCGTAGCGCTCGGTCAGCATCACGACGAGTCGGGGAACGAGCTTCCACCAGTCGAGCGGCAGGCTCTGTGGCTCGTCGAGGACGACGACGCTGTTTCGGAGCGCGGGGAGCTTCATCGACTGCTGGTTGCCCGGTCCGGCAAGACTCTCGAACAGCTGGACGAAGGTCGTTACCGTCAACCCCGCGCGCCAGCTCTCGGCGAGCATCCCCGCGATGTCGTCGTCGAGATCGGCCTTCTCCTCGTTCCCCTCTTCACGAATGATCGTCTCCGCGAGGTGGTGGTGGGCGGTGAGCAGTCGTCCGGCGGTGTCGGTCTCGTAGATATCCTCGACCTCGCCGACGACCTGGTCGATGATGCTCGTAAAGGGGAGCGCGTAGACGACGCGCTCGCCGTCGAGTCGATCGCGGAGATCGAACGCCGCCGAGAGCCCGGTGAGCGTCTTTCCCATCCCGGTCGGCAGCGTGAGCGTCGCCACGCCGCCACCGGTCTCGGCGAACGCGGCGGTGTTGTCGAGGACGGACTCGCGGGCGCGCGATCGGTGGTGGTCGAGTCGCTCGGCGCGCGTTCCGTCCGGATCAGCGCTCGCGTCGTCCTCGATCCGTTCGACGTGCTCGTCGAGTCGGCCCAACGAGGGCGACTCCGCCGCGTAAGTGGACGAATCGTCGTCCGCACCGGCGGCGCTGGTCTTGTCCGCGAGCACGAGCGCGCTCCAGCACTGGAGAACGAGCGCGTAGCACGACTTCGAGAGCGCATCGACGTTCGGTTGCTCGTCGATGACGACGTGTGTCGCGATCCGTTCGACGAGCGAGTCATCGATGATCGCTTGCGCGAACGCTTTCCAGTCATCGGCATCCCCGGTCGCTTCCTCGAAGATGGTCGTCGCAACATCGGGAGCGTGATCGTGGATGTTCTTCGCCTGGTGTGCGACGACGTCGAGTGCTTCGTCGTCGCCGTGGAGGCTTCCATCCGTCCGACCCACGACGTATTCGAGCACGTCCGGGAGCGTACCGTGGTGTTTCGCGATCGCAACGAATCCGGCGATACAGGTCTCCGTATCGAACCCGCCGCGTTCGAGAACTGCGAAGGCAGCGAACGATCCAAGCGGCGAGTGGTGACGTTTCGTTGTCGGTGTCGGGTCCCGGCGATCGTCGTCGATGTAGTGTTGGAACCACGTCGTCGCCTTGCCGAGGTCGTGGACGAGCGCGAGGCGACGGACGACCTCGTAGAGCGGGTCGCCTTCCGGTGTGGTCGCCTCCTCGGGCACGAGATGATCGACTCTGTTCGCAACGTCTTCGAGATGAGTCACGAGTCTTACTGACGGATGATCGTCTTCCGGAGGATGGGAGTATCGCTCGTTCGGGTCGAGCGCCATCAGACGAACACCACCGTGCGCTCGTCGACCGTTTTCGCGTCGATATCCCGAACGTCGAGTTCCTTCGCGTCGGGATTGTAGACGTAGGACGTGAACTCGGTCGTCGTTCGGCCTCCCGAATCGTTCGCCATGAACGCGGGGGATTCTTCGACCTGACAGCGCGTGCCGGATTCGAGAACGACACTCTCGATTCTGTTCGGGACCGCCGAGTCGACCGCAACTGGATCGTCGGTTGGCCCATCTCGAACCTCGAACTCGCCGTGGAACTCGAGTTCAGCGAGATGTTCCGAGAGTCCGAGGCTCGGGACGTAGTGTGATTTCCCGGCTGCGAGCGTCTCCCGCAGTTTCCGGTACGTCTTCTCGTCACTCAGCGCGATGTCGATCCGGTATTCGGGGCCGACGAGTACCTCGTAGTTGTGCTGCTGGCGGAGGTTCGTCGGGTCCGGAAGCCTGATAGTGATCTTTCCATGAGCGTTGATGGATTGGAGGTCGCCACCTGCTGTCGAGAGCGTGTTCATCGGCATGTTCAGCGTCCGGAGCGGTGACACCGGCTCGATGGCGATTCGAGAGGCCGAGGGGCCGAAGAGGTCGTAATAGCCGTCACGCTCGACACCGAGCACCGCAGCTAACAGGCCCGCAACTGTCGTTCGGGGGATAATCCGGTAGGTCTGTTTGACGACGTTCCCCTCAACGCGTCGGAAGTGCCCCCACGGACCACGAACCGTCACGGAGAGACACCGCTCTGGGACCCACTCCGACTCGTCGTTGGTCGACGCCCCGGGCGATTCCTGCTCCATCGTCACTCCGGACTGTCGTTGCTGTCGTCGCTCGTCGGGAGTGTCTCGCGGTGCTCGTCGTACACGTCGATGGTGTCGACGGCATCGTCCCCGATAGCGTCGCGGAGTGCGTCGTAGAACAACTCCGAGCCGCCGAGTTCACCCTCGTGTGTGAACTGGAGGACATCGCTTGTGACGGTCCGGACACGTTCGATCTGATCGCTCGCGTTCGAGAGTCGTCGAACGAACTCGTCGATATCGACGGCGAGGTCCCGGACGTTTCGAAGCTCTTCTTCGGGCTCTGACTCCGTCTCGTCGAGCGCGAGGTCCTTGTCAAGTCCGCCGAGATGGAAACTCTCCTCATCGTACTCGACACGGCAGTACAGTCGGGGCTCCTGCCCGACCTTGCTCCGGCTGATCGTCTGGTTCTTCAGCGCGCGCCAGCAGAGCGTGTCGAGACGTCGAACGTCGCTTTCCGTGAGCTTCGTGTCCGCAGCCCCGTGCTCGTCAACGATTCCGTGAAACCGAATCAGGCCGTACTGGATACGATTGTCGTCGAGGTCGAACCCGCCCTGTTCTTTGCCTTCCTGCGTTGCGATGACGCTCGTGAGGCTATCGTACTCCTCGTTCTCGTTGACGGCGTGCATCGACTTGCCTGGCGAGAACTGTACCGGGCCGGTGAAGTGATTCGGCAATGCGTCCTCGACCGCTCCAAGCGCGTCGTCAGCGTCGATGCTCATCGTCGCCCCGAAGTAGCGCACGTCGACGCTTTCGTCGAGATACTCGCCGAACGCCATCTCGGCGAGTTCGCCGTCTTCCATCTCGTCGACATCGTTCTTCTCGACGTACGCGACGGTGTCCTTCACACACGCCGAGAGGAGTTTCGTACGCGTCTGGGCGTATCCATCGTCACCGCTGGCGTTGCGGATGTAGACGCCGTGGCCGTCGTCGTCGAGCTGGTCACGGAGGTAGCGCTTCAGCCGCACGTCCGTGACGATGGCCTGTTGGGTTTGGGGGTCGATCCGCGGACGGTTCGAACCGCTGAGCGGGTTGCCGTTCGGGTTCGCGTCGACGGCGTCGTACAGGAAGACGATCTCGGAGCGGTGCTGGACGGTGTTGGCGTCAGTATCGGTTGTCATGATGTGGCTTCCTCCTCGATTTCTGCGGCTGCTTCGTCGTCGTCTGAGAGCGGGCGGTCGTTCATGCCGTACGTGACCCCGAGCGCGTAGTAGAATCGGAGGTCGCTCTTGTCAAGGTCCCACTCGTCGGGATCCGGATTGAGGATCGTCTTGCGGAGTCGATCGACGATGTAGTCGAACTTCGTTCCCGGGTACTGCTTTCCCTCACGTTTCTTTTCCTCCCTCGTGTACGTCAGCGTCTTCTCGATCGCGTCCTGTGCGACCTTCTTGATCCGGTTCGTCGTGATCGATTTGACGGGGAACTGGTCGACGAGCGTCGTCGAACGCTCCAAGGGCCACTCCTGATAGCTCCCGACAGCGCCGACGAGTGCACCCAGGAGAAACACGCCACATCGTTGGTCGTGTCCGAGCGCTGGTGTGTTTTCGATGAACTCTTCGAGGTTCTGGTCGCCTTCGAACCCACCATCGGTGATGGCGAGGTTTTCTCGTGATTCCATGGTTCGTATTCGATATGTCGGTTGTTCGGCTATCGATCGTTGCTGGTCGTCCGCCGTGAGGAACTCCTCTTCAGCTCCCGCGAGCGCACACAACTGGGCGTACTGGGACGCGACCCGAAACCGAGGGAACTGCTCGTCGGTGTCTTCTTCGATGATCCGTTCGACGTATCCATCCAGCAGCATCGATACCGGGATCGGCGTTCCACTAAGTACGTCGACGAGTGCCTCGATTCGGATGTCGTCGGCACTCGCCTCGTCCTCGCCCGTCGGAAGTGTTTCGGCGAAGTACCAGCCGGACGCGATCGGGCCGAGGAGCCCCTCTCCATCGAGTAGCGTCCACCCCTCGTTCGTCGGGAACGCCGCGGTCCAGCGGTCGTCGTCCCGGAACGCCGCGGTTCGAAGCACGTCCACGTGTGATCGCGCGAGCTCGGCTGGGTACTGTATTCGCCCGTTCAGCGTCTCACCGAAGACGTCATAGCGCGACATCTGATGGGGCATGACCGCCGAAACGTAGAACCGAAGCCGATTCGTATCGATCGACCAGTCGGTTCGTCGCTGGTATACGTTCTCGATGGGGGTGGTTCTGCTCTCATCGGCGTTTGCGGCGGCGTGGAGCGTACTGTACAGCGTGTACGCGTCGTCAATCGATGGCCGCCCGAAGAAGTACGGCAGGCAGTACACCTTCGCACCGAAGGTTCGGTAGGTACACGCCTCAACGAACGTATCCGCGTTCATCACCGTCACGGCGGCGTCCTCGGAGATCGGATGAGTGCGCCACGCCTCCTCGATGTCGAGGCCGGGGAACTTCTCTAGCTGCTTGCCGAGGAAGTAGTTCTGGGGGTCCTCGGAGGTGCCGACCGTCCGTGTCGGTTCGCCGGTAACGAGGTCGGTCGCGTTCCCCGAGGAGTCGTCGGCCTTGTTCTTGGTGACGAGCTTCGAGAGCTTTCGCTGGCGCATCGCCTCCATGAACACGTCGAGGTCGCCCGGCCATCGATACCCCTCGTCCTCGTCGAGTTGTACCTGCACCGTGAGCAGCGCCGTCGTCGACTCGCCACCGAGCGCGGTCGTGAGCGTCCCTTCGATCTCGTCGAGAGCGCCCTCGTCTTCCCCTAGTTCGACGAGTTCCTTGATGATCCAGCCCTCGTCGTGGTTTTCGGCTACTTCTTGCACCACGTCGTCGGTCGCCCACTTCGTCAACCGCTCTTTCGCGTAGCGGGCGAGTTTCTCTGGGTCGCTGTTCTGTCCGGACTGGTGGGTGACGCTGTGGTCGATACCGCGTGCGGCTGGATACTTGCAATGCGCGACATCCTGAACCTGGTCCTCGCTGTAACTCGTCACCCACACTGGGTCGATCCTGTCTGCGAGTCGGGGTTCGTCCCCCGAGAGATCGGCCCGGACCACGATGAGACTATCACCACTGTCTTCGAGATCACCGGCCGCATCGGGCGTGAGATACGGTGCGTACTCACCGCCGCCCGTGGTCGCGAGCGTGTAGAGCTTGCCGTAGAGGTACTGGATGTCCCGAAGCGATCCAATCGGCGAATCCGGGAGTTCCTCGGCAAGCTTCTCCTCGGGATATCTCTCGCGGAACTCCTCAGGCGAAAGCATTCGCGTCCTCCAGTTCGCTCTCGCCCGGTCGCGTCCGATCGGTGATGTTCACGAACCCGAACCCGAGCGAGTTGCGCTCGCCGATCCCGCAGTCCAGCGCGAGGTTCAGATGTCGCCGGTGATGGTCGTCGCGCACCCGATAGCCGAGTCGCCACTTGCTCACGACGTAGGTCATCTCCTCGCCCTCCGTCACCGTCACTGGCAGCGCGAACGTTTTGATGAGTTCGTAGCTCTCGAACAACTCGCCGTCGCGATCGCTCGGACCGGGCAGGTGCTCGGACGCGAACTGACCATGCTTCTTGTCGAGGTTCGCCACCACTTGGTTCCGGAACGGCTCCATCGTCATCTCGGGTCGCCAGAACGTCGCGGTGTCCCCGTAGTCGCCCTCGATCCCGTAGTCGTCGCGTCGCCACGGCGGAATCCGCACCACCACGCCGGTCCCAGTCTCGATCACACCTGAACTCCCCGGTTCGCCCACGTCGGGTGCGAGCGCCGAGAGGTCCTCGACCCGATAGGGCATCTCGCCGACGTTCAGCTCCGGTTCCGATCGGAGGTCACGCGCGACGTGGCTCAGCAGCTCCTCGTGGGGCGAGGCCACTAGCAAGGTTCGCTCGTCGCCTTCCTCCATGTCGCCAGGCGGGAACGGGTTCGAGTAGCAGAAGCCTGGCGGGTCGTTCGTGTCGTGGCCCTCCTCGAATGCGGTCCCTTCGAGCGCGCGCCAGAGCCGCCCCCGGAGCTTGTGATGGTAGGCGTTGTCGTACGCGGCGTCCGCGCGAACACGAAGCCTGGCTAAGATGCGCACCGACTCCCCTCCAGTCGATATCGCTGTCTCACGATGTGCCACCTGATGGCATGAAGCGTCGTTGACAGCGACCTGTAATAAATCCATGTGGTGGTTCGTGAAATCGACTACTGCTCACGAGCATCGATCCATGATCTCGCCGTGTCGGCGATCGAACTGTTGTCCTGCCTGGCGATGCCGAGTGGTGCGATTCGAAGAACCCCCGAGTCCGAACTCGCCAACAGTTAAGTCCCCATCGGCGTATGGCCGGGTATGGACACGACGCCAGCGGAGATCGGCTCGCTCGTCGGTCGCGAGGTCTACTCGAACAACGGGACGTTCGTCGGCGAGGTCGAGGACGTGCGGATCGATCTCGACGACGAGGTCGTCACGGGGCTCGCGGTCGGCGGGCTCAATCGCGAGGTGCTCGGCGGGCGCGCACGCAACGCCGGGGGCGTCATCGTGCCGTTCCGGTGGGTCCGCTCGGTCGGGGACATCGTGCTCGTCAACGACGTCGTGGAGCGCCTCCGCGAGCCAGAAGAGGAGAGCGAGGCGGAAGCGACTGCGTAAGCCCTCAGTTCCCGTTCTCGTCGACGCCCATCGCGGCGAACAGCTTTCTCCGGACCGCCTCCTCGGTGAGCTGGAGCAGCGTCTCGCGGTTGTCGTCGCTGGTCTCGATCCCGGTGAAGATCCCGAGCGGAATGGTCACGGTCGCGTCGGTCGAGTGGCCCACGGCCTCGCCGATGTCCTCGAAGGCGTCCTCCAGCACGTTCCGGATGTTGAGTCGGATGTCCTTCGAGCGCGCCGACAGGGTGATGCGCTCGTCGTCGATGGCGAACACCGCGGTCGTGGTGACACCCTCCAGATTCAGGAGATGCTGGGCGGCCTGGGAAAGCGCGTCGCGGTCGTGGATGAACCCCGCGTTCGAGACGAGATGGGAGCCCCTGACCTCTCGATTCCGGATGGCCTCGGCGAGCACGTCGAGCGTCTCGGGGCTCATCGACGGCGACTCGACCTGTTCGAGGGTGTCGTGGTCGGCGAACGGGTAGAGATACGAGGCTGCGGTCAGATCGGCGGGCGTCGTATCGCGCTTGAAGTCGAGCGTCTCGGCGCGGATGCCGTAGAGCAGCGCGGTCGCGACGGTGTCGTCGAGCCCGAGATCGAACTCCTGGACGTACTTGGTCAGGATCGTCGAGGTCGAGGAAACGTTCGAGCGCACGTCGGTGAACGCCGCCTCGTAGTCGGCGTCGGGCTCGTTGTGATCGATCAGCACGTCGACCGGGCGCTCGATCTCGCGTTCCATCGAGCGGGCGTGATCGACCAGCGCGAGCGTGTCGTACGACTCGAAATCGACCTCGTCGCGCGCGAGCAGTTCGACCCCGATCAGGTTGACGAACGCCCGATCCTCCTGGTGGCCGATCTCGCCGTCGTAGAGGATGTCCGCCTCGATTCCCCGCGCTTCGGCGATCGCCCGGAACGCGACCGCGCTGGCGATCGAGTCCGGGCCCGGGTTGTCGTGGGCGAGGATCGCGAGCTTCGACTCGGTTGCGTCGATGACGTCCGCGAGCTGGCCCGCCTTGTGTTCGAGTTCGCCGGTTTCGAGCGCCCGGAGCGCGGCGTCGGCGATCACCTGGGAGGGGTTGATGACGGCGTCCGCGCCCGCCTCCCGGAGTTCGTCGGCAGTCACCGGGTCGGACGCCCGCGCGACGATGAACTGTTCGTCGCCCTCCTCGCGGATGTGCTCGACCGCGGTCTGGTTCGCCTCGATATCGGTCGAGAGGATCAACACGACGTCCCGATCCGCGACCGCCTCGGGAACCTCCTCGTCCGCGATGTCCGCGGTCTTCGCGTTCAGGTCCTGGTCACGCAGCGCCTCGACCCGGCCGTCGTCGGCGTCGATGATGAGAACGTCCTTGCCCTCGTCGGCGAGTTCCTCGGCGACGGCGTAACCGACGCTGCCACAGCCGAGGATCGCATACGTGGACATCGAGGCCATCGTGATGCCCGTGCTCATTACCTCCGGTCCGTCGTGGGGCTACTTTATTCCTGCAGTTCGTTCCGGCCCGATGGCTTGCCGCATGTGGACGGGCACGAGTTCAAAGGAAACGTATTTGACTGGGGCCGGGTAACGCCGAATCGTCAGGGCCGGTAGCTCAGTTAGGCAGAGCATCTGACTCTTAATCAGACAGTCGGGGGTTCAAATCCCTCCCGGCCCGCTTCTGTGACGGTTCCACGAGCGAAGCGGTCACGGAGGATTTGAATCCGGTAGTAGATGTTATATGTAGTCACAGACAGGTGACAACGGAGCGAAAATGTCTACTCTCACGGGAAGTGTTCCGGAACAGACAGAATCCACAATAGAAACGAGCGAAATGAATAGAATCACGCCAGTTGTAATACGGTATGCCCATCGATAAAATACCTAAACTTTTTATCGTCCTTTTCTTTTATTTCTCTCTATTGATATGATGTACGAGCGTATTAATCGCCTCATCAAAGATTCGCCTTTTTGGGAAGTTACATACCCCATAAAGTCATCAATATTTTCTTTTCCGGGTACGTCATATTTTCTTGGCTTTAACACATAAATGCTGAGAACGATGGAAACCACTACCATCGCGATTATGACCAACGTGGGGATCAGCGCAAATGAAAACACAGTGACAAGAGAGGCAAGAAGAGCATTGATTCCGATGAGGATGTTTGTTTTTGATTCGACAGACTCTCTCCGACTTTCTTCAAATTCGTATCTTCTCCGGACTTCGGACAAAACGAGTTTTTCTGTCTCCTCGTCACCTAACCGGACAGTATCCTTAAATTTATCATTTTCTGAAGTGTTTTCTTCACTGGTGTCCTCCTGATACGAGAGTTGCTTCCTGCATACATTATTCAATAATTTTGCTATTAGTTTCAACCACATCTCGAAAACCGTTACGGGGAACTACTTGCTTCTCACTCTGAACTCTCTACCGCATTCATCGCAAGTTTTATTTGCCAACTGACCTGCTGGTGGTTTTGAGTTGAATCGTCTTGCCGTATCGGTCTTCTCTCGACAATCTGAGCAGAGTGGCATCAGTCTCTGAATTTCTCTCCACAGTCGTCACAGGTCTTTATATCAATTTCTATGGACATCTTATACACCTCGGCGGTGTCTGCGTCGTCTCTGCAGTCTGGGCACAAAGGCATTATTGATTCCTAATTTCTTTTCCGCACTCATCACACATTGGTGTTTCTCTACCCGGCTTTCCTAGCTGCTCCGTTGAAATGTCTACCATTTGCCGACACTGCTCACACAGCGGCATAAGAATTTGTTGAGGCTACGATCATATGTGTGTTTCGTTAATTATAAGGCGGAAAAACAGTAATTGGGAGCCAATTCTATTGATTATTCTGACAGAACGATCAACTACGTTTAGCTATCCGGACTGTAGTTCGGCGCTTCGTCGGTAATCACCACGTCGTGGGCGTGGCCCTCGGTCTGGCCCGCCGAGGAGACCCGGACGAACTCCGCGCGGCGCTTGAACTCGGGGATGGTTCCCGCGCCGACGTAGCCCATCCCGCTTTTCATCCCGCCGACCAGTTGAAAGAGTTCGCTCTCGACGCTGCCCTTGTACGGCGTCGCGGCCTCGACGCCCTCGGGAACGAAGTCCTCGTCCTCCTTGTCCTCCTTGAGGTATCGATCGCCGCCGCCGGACTGCATCGCACCGACCGAGCCCATCCCGCGATACTGCTTGTAGCGCTTGCCGTTCATCGTGACCACGCGACCGGGTGCCTCGTCGGTCCCGGCGAAGTACGACCCCAACATCACGGCGTCCGCACCCGCCGCGATCGCCTTGATCGCGTCGCCCGAGTACCGGATGCCGCCGTCGGCGATGACAGGAATATCGTGCTGGCTGGCGACGTCCGCGACCTGGGCGACCGCGGTGATCTGGGGCATCCCCGCACCGGTGACGACTCGGGTGGTGCAGATCGAGCCCGGGCCGATGCCGACCTTGATCCCGTCGGCGAACTCGACGAGCTCCTCGGCGGCCTCGCGGGTTCCCACGTTCCCGACCACGACATCGGCCTCGACGCTGGCGGCGAGTTCGCGCGCGCTGTCGATCACGTTGCGGTTGTGCGCGTGCGCGCAGTCGATGAACAGCACGTCGGCGTCGGCCTCGTCGACCGCGGCGGCGCGCTCTTTCTCGAAGGGGCCGACGGCGACGCCGACTCGCAGACGACCATCGGCGTCGCGCGCGGCGGTGTCGTACTCCCGGCGCTGAAGGATCCCCTGCATCGTCACCAATCCGACGAGTCGGTCCTCGGCGTCGACGATCGGCACGCGCTCGATCTTGTGCTCGTACATGAGTTCGAGCGCGTCGCGCGCGTCGACGTCCTCGGGGGCAGTGATGACCTCGTCGGTCATCGCCTCGCGGACCTCGTCGCGGTCGCCGACTTCGAGGTACGGCCGGATGTCGGTCCCGGAGATGATCCCCAGCACCTCGCCGTCGTCGTCGACGACTGGCGCGCCACTGACACCCTCCTCGTCCATCATCTCGTCGACCGCTCTCACAGTCTGGTCGGGACTCGCGGTCACGACCTCCCGGATGATGAGATCGTCGGCGCGCTTGACGCGCTCGACCTCCGCGACGACTTCCTCGACGTCCATGTTCCGGTGGAGCACGCCGAGTCCGCCCCGGCGCGCCATCGCGATCGCGAGTTCGCTCTCGGTGACGGTGTCCATCGCGGCCGAGAGCACAGGAACAGTGAGTTCGACCGACGTCGAGACGCGCGTGGCCGTGTCGGCGTCGTCGGGCTCGACGCGACTCTCCTTCGGTCGGAGCAACACGTCGTCGAACGTCAGCGCTTCCGGAACGCGGAGTTTCTCGGAGAAGGGGTCCGCTCTGTCGCTTACCATGTAAACGGTCACCGTCCCGGCATGAAAAGCGTTGCGAGACCGGGAGTCCCGTTCGATCGCTCACGATCAGGTGTGGCACGCGATCGACTCTCCAGGGTCGTGTGGCCACGGCTCACGGAACGTTTATTCCCGTCTCTCGGCACGTTTCGGTATGGACGTCGCCAGTCCACTCACCGCGCGCAGCGCCGATCAGTCGAACCTCGATCTCGCGGAACGCACACTCTTTACACTCGCGCGCAAATTTATCGCTCTGGCGACGATTCCGGTCGGCAAAGCGTGGCATCCGTGGATGGCTGCCAGCGATCCCGACTCACACCACCCGTCCACCCCCTCGGCCACGGGAGACGGCCAGCCCGCCCCGTGAGCCACTCCCAACACCCGGTCGCACTCGGGCTCGAGCGTCGCGTCGGCGGCGCGGCCCGTCTGCTGGCGACCGTGATGGCGCTCCCGCTCGTCGACGGCATCTTCCCCGCGCTGGTGCTCGCCGGGGCGCTCGACGGCCCGCTGGGCATTCTGGAAGTCGGACTTCTCGTGTTCGGCGGCAGCGCGACCGTCGCCGTGATCCTCGCCGAGATGGACGGGACGTGGCGAGACCAGGTCCGGACGACGCTCGCGGTCGGTGTCGTCGTGATCGCGCTCGCCGCGATCGAGTCCGCGCTCGCACCCACGATCGCGAGCCTGCTCGATCTCGCCATCTTCGAGCGGTTCGCGGCGGTGGTCATCCTCGCAGTCGCGGCCAAGACCGCGAGCGCACGCGTCGGCGAGTACCTCCCGCGACCGGCGGTCATCATCGGACTCGGGGCGCTCGCCAGCCTCGATCCCGCCGGCGCACGACTCGTCACGGTTCCCGACCCGACGCTGGTGGTGAAGGGCACGCTCGCCGCCGGCGTTGGCGTGGCGTTCGCGCTCGGGGTCGCGGTCTGTGGGCCGTGGCTCCGGACCGCGGTCGACGTCGATCGGTTCCGGTTCGGCAGCGCGGTCGCCCTCGGCGTGCTCGCGCTCTCGGTGCTCGGGTTCGTTCCGGACGACGCACCGCTCGCGCTCTCGGTCCTCGTGGTCACGGGGCTGCTCGCGTTCGATCCCGGCGAGGCGGGCGACGACACCGAGACGGCGAGCCGGAATGGATCGGACGGGAACGAGCCGTCGGAGATCGACCAGGCGAGCGGCGCGGTGGCCGACGGTGGCGAGCCGAGCGGAACGAGGCGAGCCTCGTCGGGCGAGCAAAGCGAGTCCGACGATGACGACGCGTCCGCCACCACCGACGCGACGACCGACACCGACGTGGGTCCCGACCGCGCGCCCTGGCTGTAAAGGTTTAGGGCCATCGCCCCCCGCACGGAGGTATGGCCGACAATCGCGTCGTCGAAGGCCGGATGGTCACGCCGGAAGCGCTCGCCGAACTCATCGAGGACGACGACGTGATGGACGCAGAGCCCATCACCGACGCCGATCGCGAGTGTCCCGACTGTGGGGGGAACGTCCTCGAAGTCGGTTACATGCCATCGATTACGGAGTTCGTCACCGGCCGGAAGTGCCAGGACTGCGGGTGGAAAGAAACCGACGTGGACGACGACTGACGCTAGCGAGACGTCAACGACCGTTTTTGCGGCACTACTGTGCGTGCGATGACTCGGATTCGGTCGGCAAAGTGAAGTCCATCCCGACGAGTTCGGGCGCACAGGTCTCGAAGTCGAACCCTTCGTAGAACCCTGGTTCGCTCGCGATCAGATTGATGAACGCCGACGGCCGTGCGTTCGCTTCGAGCCACGACACGAGCTCGTCCATGATGCGGCTTCCGAGACCGCGGCCCTGGTGGTCCGGTGCAACGGCGATATCGACGATCTGGAAGACCGTCGCGCCGTCGCCGACGATGCGCCCCATCCCCACGAGATCGCCGTCCGCGCGGATCGTCACCGCTGCGCACTCGTTCCCGATCCCCGCCCTCGCGGCGTCGAGTGATCGTTCGCGCATTCCTGCCGCCGATCGGAGTCGGACGAACTCGCGCGGCGTCGGTGGCTCCATGGCGATGTCGTACCCCATACGGGGCGCTCGACGGATGGGAGGATAAACGGCTCGGCGTCTCGTTCGAGGACGACCGGACCGAGCGCGAGTGACGGCTCCTCGGAGAACCCATCTTTATGTTTGTCTCGGGAGGATCCGGTAGCAAGCATGCCGGTCACCGAACGCGAGTGGAACGAGGAGCAGTTCGACACCGACGAGGACACACCGGGGACCGATCCGGTCGGCGAGTACGAGACCGACAAGGACCTGATCATCGCGTTTCTCGGCGAAAACGCCGACAAGGCCTACACGAGAGCGGAGATCCACCGTGGCGTCGATTTCGGTGAGACGGACGACCCCGACACCATCCACGAGCAGCTGTCGCTGTTGCCCAACCGGATCCTCGACGCGGCCGGCGATGTCGCCGCGAGCGACCTCGTGAGCGACAACCTCGACGAAGCGTTGGCCGAGCTCGTCGAGGAGGACACCGTCACGCGGAAAGAACTCGAACGCGACGGCGAAACGACGACGTACTACCGCCTCACCCAGACGTGAGCCGGTTCGGCAATGAGGTGGACGGGGAGCGGTAGCTTCCGTGGACTCTCGGACCCGAAGAGGAACGTTGCTGGCGCTGGTGGGGTTCGCGGTACTCGCGCACAACCTCTACACCGGTGTACCGTTCCGACTGGTCGGTGCCGACGGGCTGTTCACGGCGTCGGGGGCGATCTACAGCCCGCTGTTGTCGTACGTCTTCTCCGTCGTGCTCGTGGTGGTCGGCCTGTTCCGTTCTCTGCGAAAAGCGTCGTGAACTCGAACGACGAGCGAGCCGGATCGTGAGCAACAACCGAAATCGGTTTACGTGGATTCTTCGTACGGGTGATCGCGGGGTCGTGGCCAAGCCAGGCATGGCGACTGACTCCAGAGGCACCGCGCCCGGTGACGAGACTCCAGACTGATATACAGAGCGGGTGGCTGATCACCGCCCGCCGTGACGACCCTCTGGAGGACCGAGGCGCACACCGGAGATATCAGTCGATCGGGGGTTCAAATCCCTCCGACCCCATGATTTCTGCTCCGAGCGGACGCGAGTTGCGGAATTCGTGATTGAGGAGGATTTGAGCCTTGGCAGTCGCAGCGCCCGAGCGGAGTGAGGGCGACCGTCTGCCTGCGGTTCAAATCCCTCCGACCCCACTACTACAGCCGGTTCGATTTTCTCGTCGCTGCGACGCTTGCCGTGCGGGAATACCGATCACAGGCCCTTGGAGTCACGCCAGGCGACACGAAGCCGTCTCGCGTGGTCGTAGCACTCGTCGCGAGAAAGCGTGAGTGGAGGGAGGGGGAGGACAGTCAGGCCCGCGGTGGGCGACGAGGCGCGGACCGGTCGGTCACCGCAGTCACCGCTTTTCTACCCACGCCGTGTTGCTCTCCTCGGTCGTGTAGCCGAGTCCCAACGCACGTCGAAGCCGCCGGAGGGAGTCCGATATGGTGGTCATAGCGTCTGACGCATGTCATCCTTTGACATTATTTGTAATAAGCTTTGTCCCGATCGGGAGGAACAGGGTGCGGGGACGGGTCCCACTGGGCCATCGCGTCGCCAATACGATCGCCCGCCGACAGCCAGGCGAGTCCGAACGCTCATGACGACCGCCGGCCTCCTCGCTGTATGGCCGAGCGTGGCGATCCGCGCCTCCCGGGCGTCGCCGACGACGACCCCGAGCGCGTGATCTGCCACGTCGACATGGACTGCTTTTACGCCGCGTGTGAGCGCCTCCGGGAGCCGAAGCTGCGGGGCGAGCCCGTGGTCGTCGGGATGGGCTACGAGGACGGCGAGTCCCACGGCGCGGTCGCCACCGCGAGCTACGAGGCACGTCGTCACGGAATCGAGAGCGCCCAGGGGATCGAAGCGGCGCTCGAACGCCTCCCGCGCGCCGCGGACGTCGAGAACCCCGACGAGGTCGAGGCGGTCGGCCGATATCGCCCGGTCGACATGGAGCTCTACGAGACGGTCAGCGACGAGGTGCGAACCGTGCTCGACGACTGTGCCGACACCGTTCGAGCGGTGAGTATCGACGAGGCGTATCTCGACGTCACCGATCGAACGAGCTGGCAGCACGTCGACGGCCGGACGCTCGCCGAGGGGTACGCTCGCCACGTCAAGGAACGGATCCACGAGTCGGTGGGCGTCGTCGCGAGCGTCGGGGTCGCGCCCACGATGAGCGCGGCGAAGGTCGCGAGCGATCACGACAAGCCCGACGGGCTCGTGGTGGTCGAACCGGGCGACGTCCGCGACTTTTTCGCCCCGCTCGACGTCGAGGCGGTCCACGGGGTGGGGCCCGTCACCGCGCGCGAACTCCGGGCAGCCGGGATCGAGACCGCGGGCGACCTCGCGGCGGCCGACCCCGACGCACTCTCCGCCTTCGGCGAGCGTGGTCGGGAGATCCGGGCGTTCGCGCGGGGCGACGACTCTAGGCCTGTGACGCCCGTCGGCCGGCCGAAGAGCCTCTCGCGCGAGTCGGCGTTCACCGAGGCGACCGCCGACACCGAGGCGAAACGCGAGCGGGTGGCGACGCTCGCGGCCGCGGTCGCCGACCGCGCCGAGCGCGAGGACGCGCTGTATCGAACGATCGGGATCAAGGTCGTCACGCCGCCGTTCGACGTCAACACCCGCGCACGCTCGCTGCCCGGTCCCGTCGCCGACGCCGACCTCGTCCACGAGGTGGCACTCTCCCTGCTCGAAGAGTTCGACGAGGCCGCAGTCAGAAAGCTCGGCGTTCGGGTGTCGAACCTCGCGTTCGCCGCGGGCGAACAGTCCGACCTCGACGGCTGGGAGGCGTCCGCATCCGCCGGTGAACGGGACGACAGCCGTGCGGACGGCGGCACCGATCCGACCGACGGGACCGGGTCGATGGGTGCGACCGAGCTGACGGAGTGGACGAACGAAGAATCGAACATCGGCGAGGAAAGCACCGGCACTGAGTCGAGCCAGGGCCAGCGAACGCTCGGCGAGTTCGACGCGGACGGGTAGGTACAAGGGTTTCACGAGCCAACTGCGGGTATGGAGCTCCGTGCTCGCGACCACGTCCCCGCGCTGACCGGCCTGCTCTCCGCGATCTCGCTCGCGCTCGTGTTCGGGGCGGTTCTCGGGGCCCTGCCGGCAGGAACGCTCCCCCGTGCGCCAGCCGAAGTCGTCGACGCGATCCCGCACGTGAACGCCGTCCTCAGCCTCGTCGCCATCGGGACCATCACGACCGCCTGGCGCGCGATCAGGCGTGGTGACGTGCAGCGCCATCGAGCGCTCATGCTGACCTCGCTCGTGCTGTTCGTCGCCTTCCTCGCGTGCTACCTCTACAAGGTGGCGCTCGAAGGTCCCGCGGCCTTCCCCGGTCCCGGGACGATCTATCGGTTCGTCTACCTCCCGACCCTCGCGATCCACATCGCGCTCGCGATCGTCTGCGTGCCGCTACTCTACTACGTCCTGCTGCTCGCGCTCACGAGGCCGACCGCCGAACTCCCGCAAACGAACCACCGCCGTGTCGGGCGCGTCGCCGCGAGCCTCTGGCTGGTCTCGTTCGCCCTCGGCGTGGTGGTGTACGCGATGCTCTACGTCGTCTACTGACGTCGCCTCGGTACGGCCGCTCCCCCTCGTTCTCCAGCAGCCAGCCACCGCGGTGGACCGAGCGAATCGTCGTCCGCGACGGCGGCCCGCACCGAGCGACGGTCGTTCCGGTTGGAAAGTGTTTTTTACCGGAGCTTACACGACTCCGTTCATGGCCGATTCGTTTCCCGCCACACGACGAGTGCTCAGGAGCCATCACCGCCTGGCGGAGGCGCGGTCGTGACGACGCTCCCCTCGGTTCGCAACGCAGGCCTGGTCGCACGCATCGAGATGCGGCGGTCGTGGCGCAAGCTCCGCTCGAATCCTGGCCGGCTCGTGCTGCTCGCGCTCGCGATGGTGTTTCCGGCGCTGATCGTCGTCGCCGCGCCGTTCGGGGCGTACTTCCTCGGACGCGCGCTCCGCGGGGGTGGCGTGACGCTTCCGTTCCGACTGCTCCGTGGGATTACGACCTTCTTCGTCCTGCTCGCCGTCTTCTTCACCGGTTACCGGACGCTCCAGCAGACCGGCGATCTCGACGAGTCGGCGGGACTGCTGACCACGATTCCCACCCGCGACGCCGCCACCGGGAAGCTCCTCGCCGAATGTGGGTGGTTGGCCGTCGTCGGTGGCGTTCCCGTCACCGGTGTCGTGCTCGGATTCGCGCTCGGCGCGCGCTCCCCGCTCAGCGCGGTGATGCTCTCCACGACGGTGGTGGGAGTCGTCGTGTTGGGTGTCGCCGCCGGTTTCGCGCTCGGGATGGCCGCGAAACTCGGGTTCGCGCGTTCACGATTCCTCGCGAGCCACAAGACCGCCTTCGGCGCACTCGCCTTCCTCGTCTACATGGGCGTCGTCTTCTTCCCACAGTTCGCGAGTTTCACGGGCAGTTCGTTCGACCTCTACACGCTGCTCGGCGGGCTGCCGACGGGCTGGCTCGCGGACCTCGCGCTCCTCGGCGTTCCCGGGGTGAGCGTGAGCCCGCTTCGAGCCGGAGTCGCCGCGAGCGCGCTGCTCGTCGGTGTGCCGGCGTTCACCGGCCTCTCGATCCGGCTCGCGGATCGGTACTGGCACGCCGACGCCGTTCGACCCGCGGACGAAAGCAACGCTGTGGAGGCGAGCGGGATCGACGGCACACCGATGTCCGTCTTCGAGGGGGTCGTCTCGCGACCCACGCTCGCGGTCGCGAGGAAGACGTGGCTGCGCGCGCGGCGCGCGCCGATCACCCTCAGCTACGTGCTCTACCCCGCGTTCGTGTTCGTCGTCCCGCTCCAGAACGCCGCCCGGACAGGGACGATCCCGCCGACGCTGCCCGCGCTCGTCGCGATCTACGGCGCGTGGACGACCGGTGCGGCGTTCGCGCTCAACCCGATCGGCGACGAGGGCGCGACGCTTCCCGTGACGCTCACCGCGTCGGCGTCCGGCGCGCGGCTGGTCCGGGGCAAGCTCCTCTCGGGGACCGCGATCGGCGTGCCCGCCACGGCGGTCGCGACGGCCATCGTCGGCGTTCTCGGCCCGCTCGGCCCCGTTTCGATCGCCGGGCTCGTCGTCGCCGCGCTCGCGTGCTGTGTCGGCGGCGCGGCGCTCGCGGCCGGTGTGGGGGCCGCTCTCCCGCGGTTCGGGAGCGTGAACGTCACCGGGAACCGCGAGGCGGTCGTCCCGAGCCTCGCGGCGTTCGCGGTGTTTTCGGTCGTGCTGTTCGTCCTCGCGACGCCCGGTCTCGTCGCGGGCACGCCATCCGTCGCGTCGGGGCTCGCGACGGCGTTCGGGGTCTCGCGTGCGGCGGTGATGGCTGCGGGGCCGCTCCTCACCGGACTGCTGCTGGGCGTCGCCGGCTGGATCGCCTCCCGGTACGCCGCACGGACGATCGACGGCTACACGCTGTGACGCGTGGTCGCCGTGCCACTCACACCGGCGACCGAAACGATCGGCCGCCCGCCACGAACCGAGTCACCTTTTGATGGGGGCCGCGGACGCCGACCGTGAAGAACGTCACCGACCGGACGAGCAACCCCTTCGGGATGCGCCCGCCGTGCGAGGAGTTCGTCCCCGGCTACGGCGACGCCAACGCCGACTTCCACGCTATCGGCGACCACCCGGGCGTCCACGGGGGCCGCGAGACGGGCGTGCCCTTCACGAACGCGGCCGGCCGTCGCCTCCAGAACGTGCTCCACGCGGTCGGCCTGCTCGACGAACCCGCCGCCGACGCGCCGACGACCGAGGCCGTCTTCTTCTCGTATCTTCATACCTGTGTCGCCGACCAGCCCACACCGGCGTCGTACGCCGACTGCGAGCGCTTTCTCGACGCCGAACTCCGCGCGATCAGCGCCCACGTCCTCCTGCCGGTCGGCGAGCGCGCGACCAGGTACGTCCTCGCGAACTACACCGCGAGGCCGGCGACCGACGACCTCGACATGGACGACCTCCACGCCACCGAACTCCGCGGGGGCGGCTGGCTCGTGCTGCCGGTCGCCGAACCCGCCGAGTGGACCGACGACGACGCCGACCGGCTGACCCGCGCGCTCGAAACCCTCCTCGCGACCGACTACCGGCGCGAAACCGATCTCGGTCGGTTCATCCCCGGCGACGATCCGTATCTCGTCCGGTGACGACACTCGACACTACCGATCGGTACCGCCACTAACCGCGCTGACGGAACCAGGCGACGAGCCGAAACCGACGGCTGCAGCGGTGGAACCAGGCGATCGCCGTAATCGATACCGAAGCCGACATCGAGTCCGACGGCCGCACCGCTCGGCGTACGATCGATGGCTACGAGCCGTTCACGGGCCAAAACAGTTCTGACGGAGTCCGGCAGAAGGGAACCGGGACGCGGGGTGGCTACTCCTCGTCGGTGTCGTCGGTGTCCTCTGGCAGATCGTGCTCGTCGAGATACGACTCGATCTCGTCGTCGTCGAGCTGGACGAACCGCTCGGTCTCGACGTCGATGGTGGCGACGCCGAGCTCCGCGGCGTCGAGCGGGTCCTCGGTGGCGGTCGCGAGGGTTTCGAGCGCGAGCCCGATCCCGCCGTCGAGATCCATCTCGGCGCGGTACTGCTCTTCGAGGTGATCGAGCATCTCCGCGCGGCCCGATCCGACCGCGAGCGCCTGCCACTCGCTGGCGGTGCCCGACGGGTCGGTCTCGTAGAGGCGTGGCTCGCCGTCCTCGACGCCGCCGATGATCAAGGCGACGCCGAACGGGCGCGCGCCGCCGACCTGGGTGTACTGCTGGATGTGGTCGGTGACGTCCTTGGTGAGCGTCTCAACGCCGATCGGCTCGCCGTACCGGAGCTGGTTGACCTGGGCCTGACGGCGGGCGTAGTCGATGAGCTGGCGGGCGTCGGCGACGTGGCCCGCGCTGGCGATCCCGACGTGGTCGTCGGCCTTGTGGATCTTCTCGACGCTGGAGCGCTCCATCAGCGGCGACTGGTAGCGCTTGTCGACGGCGAACACCACGCCGCCGTCGGTCCGGATGCCGAGGCTTGCAGTACCGCGTTTGACCGCCTCGCGGGCGTACTCCACCTGATAGAGCCGTCCGTCCGGCGACCAGATCGAGACCCCGCGATCGTAGGCCTGCTGTTGGGATTGTCCCTGCATAGTTCAGATATCGAGCGACGTCGCCCCCACGAACCCGGGTTCCCTGTGAACGTCGAATCGCCCGTCCCGCACGAGTGCGGGCCGCTGTGAGTCCGCGAACGCGACGTTTCTCTCGGCCGTTTCTCGGGACGCGCGACCTATATACCTTTCTTCACAGGCACGAACCGTCCCGCTTACCCCGAGCACCCACAGTCCGACCGGCGACCCCGACACTTCGTCGACGCACGCGATCGCGGCACGCGCTCGCTCGACCTCCCCGCGCCGCACGCGCACGATCGCGGTTCCGGTTCCCGCCGCAAACGAAAAGTCGAGCACCCGGAGATCGACGTCCGCGGCCCCTGGATCGCCGAGCAGGTTCTGGGCGGCGTACCAGCACGCGCGCTGGAACGCGTGGCTCCCGCAATCGGCGTCGGGCCACGCCTCGATCCCGACCGCGAGATAGCGCCAGCGCGGCCGGAGATGCTTCGGGAGGTGTTTCATTCCTCCGCGTCCGTCTCGTCCAGCCCGAACCCTCGCGTCGCGCCCTCGTCCGTCGCCGTCTCGGGACCGTCGGTCATTGCGGTGCGTTCGGCCACGAGGACGCCGACCTGGTCGTGGACGTGCTCGACGGCGGTGAGCGAGAACCCGGCGTCGGTCAGCGCGTCCGCGAGCACGCCCACGGTCGCTGGATCGTCGACTTCGGGGCTGTAGAAGGGCGCGTCGGTGTCGGCCTCGCCGAAGAGCATCACGTCACCGAGTACGAACTTGCGGGGACCGAGTCCGGCGATCGCCTCGATCGCCTCGCGCTTCTCGTCGTCGCTCAGGTGGTGCATCGCGAAGTTCGAGACCACGACGTCGACGGGTTCGTCGACGGCGGGCTCCCGGAACGTGCCCTCGGCGAGCGCGAGATTGTCGATCCCGACCTCGTCGGCCTTCCGCCGTGCTTCCGCCATCATCTCGGTCGAGATGTCTCGACCGAGAACCCGCTCTGCGTCGGGAGCGAGCGCGAGCGCGATGGCTCCCGTCCCCGTGCCGAGATCGAGCACGGTGTCGTCGGGCTCGGGGCTTGCGTGTTTCACGACGAGCGAGGCCGCCGCTCGGTACTCCTCGCTGTCCTGGCTCTCGTCGTACGCCGCGGCGTGGTCGTCGAACCGTGCCGCGTGCTCCTCAATCGTCTTCTTCATACTTCCCTCTACGGACGCCTGGCTCAATGAACGACTCGCTTAGGCGCTCACGATTGCGCGCGGCGAGTCGACCCCACTCCGCGAGCCCCCGCTCGACGTCCTCGCGGTCGAACCCGATCGTCTCGCCGACCGCGAGGAGTTCGCGCGGCGCGCGGAGCTGGAGGTGGCTCTCGGGGCTCGCGCTTACCACGTAGGGAGCGTCGTACTGGAAGGCGATCTCGCGGAGCTTCCTGAGATCGGCGAGCGCCTGGACCCGCCGGCCGCCGCTCAACCGGAGCACGCGCCCGAAATCGAACTCGAAGCGCACGCCGTTCCGCGCGGCCGCACGCGCGAGGACGTGGTTCACGTCGCCGTCGGCCATCGGCCGCGCGAGCACGTCGACGCGGGGCTCCTCGCACGCGAAGCGGTTCAGCGCGCTCGATCCACGGACGAGAATCATGGTGCGCTCCCCGCGACAGTCCTTGATGCGCGCGCTCGCCGCCGAGGCGTCGTCCGTGTCGATCTCGATCCCATCCACGACGTCGACGCCGTACTCCGCAGCGATCTCCTCCCCATCTGGCCCATCGCGGTCTGGTCCGTCGACCATCTCCGTTTCGGGCGTGTTCCGCACCACGACCCCGTCGAACCCGTACTCCACCGCGGTCAGGGCGAACCGTGCGGCGGTGCTCTCGCCGTCAGGATACGCCCGGACTGCCTCGTAGTAATCGGCCATCTACGACCGCGATTCGAGCGCGTCGGCGGCGTTTTCGACCGCCGCCGCCTTCTTTGCTGGGTACGCCTCGATCTTCCCGCGGAGTTCGAGCCCCTCGCCCCGCTCGATCCGTCCGCCGTAGGCCGCCTGCTTGTCGAGGCGCATGAACAGCGCGCAGTTGTCGTTCACCCGGTCGTCGAGCTCCTCGCGGACCCGATCGAGGTCGAGGTCCGCGAGCCGATCGAGCACGTGGCGGACGTCGTCGGCGTTCTCGACCCGTGCGGAGAGCACCACGATCCGGTCGCCGTGGAACCCCTCGTTCGTGGCCCGGTCGATATCGAACTCCTCGGGCAGGAGGGTTCGAAGCGCGCGCTCGACGCGGGCCTCGTCCTCGGTGGCGTAGCAAAACGCACGGAGATCGATGTAGTGGAAGGGGGTTTCGGCCATGGGGGCAGTACGGTGGTGTGGTAAAACGAATGCCGCTCGGTGTCCTCAGTCCTCGGCGGGTTCGAGCGAGTCCTCGGGGACGCCCGACTCCTGGCCGTCCTCGAAGTTCACGGTGTAGGTCGCGTCGCCGAACATCGTCTCCATCACCTGCGTGACGGTGCCGGTCTCGCCGTCGTACTCGCTGTGCTCGTCGTGAAGGAGAACGCTGTCGTCTTCCTCGAAGCTCATGGCTCCGCTACCGCTCGGTCGGATAAAAGCGGCGTGGATTCGGTCGGGGTGGCGTCGCCGGCTGAACGCTTATGTCAGAGGCCGACGAACCCGGCCCATGATTTCGCTCTCACGCTGCTCGTCGGCCCCGTCGCTGGCGTCGCCGAACCGTCGCGGCCAGCGGCACGCACCGCGTCGCTCCGACGGCGGACGATGACCTTCGACGACCTCTGGTATCTCGCCGACGAGGCCGACCAGCGCGCGGAACGGGCCTACCACGACCTCCTCGACGAGCGCGATCCGGTGCTGGAGACCACCCACCATCGCCGGGTGTCGCGACGACGATTTCGCACGCTCGCCGAGCGGATCCGCGAGAACGGCGCGCCGTACGGGGCCCACACCATCGTCTATCGTTCGTCGGGCGACCTCCTGCTGTGTCGTCACGACGGCGTCGGGCTGTGGGTGCTTCCCGGTGGTGAGGCCGACGGCGACGAGGGGTTCCGGACGGCCGCCGAGCGCGAACTCGCCGAGGAGGCCGGGATCGACGCGCGCTACGACGGCCTCGCCATCGCCACGCGGGTCGAGCTCCGGTGTGACGACCACGCGACGTGGGGCGTGCTCCCGATCTTCGCCGCCGCGGCCGAGACCACCACGACCACGGTGTGCGATCCCGACGGTGAGATCTCGGCCGCCGAGTGGTTCACCGACCTCCCCGACGACACCCGCGACCGCGAGGACCTGATCGCGTGGCGCGAGCGGGCGCTGTGAGGAACGCCACCGATCGCGGATCGTGACGACGGTGTGCTCGATCGACCGAATACTCCTTCGACCGTCGATCGTTGTTGGAACACAAGACATATATCAAAATCAGACGAGGATCGGACCGAATGAGAGAGCTCCGCCGGCGCGACGCGCTCACCGTGTTCGGGTCGCTCTCGGCGTCGCTCGGGGCGATGTTCGGCGTGACGCTCGTCGATTCGACGCGTGAGCGCGGTGACGAGCGACCCGAGTCGGACGGAGCAGGTCCGTCGTCCCGAACGAACGGATCGGCTCCGTCGTCCCGAGTCGGGGCATCACCGTCCGAGGTACGCGACGACACGACGGACCTCGCGTATCCGAACGACGTCCGGACACGGGCTCACGCGACCGGCAGGCCACTGTCCACCATCACCCGCCGTGAGGAGTGGACGGCGACCGGTGGAACCACCGCCGGCTGGCAGGACGTCGGCGGGGAGACCGCAAAGCGCCTCGTCTCGCCGGCGAGCGCGACGCGACCGGGGATGAGCACGACGTTCGCGGAGCCGCTCGACCTGACCACGCTGGCGCTGTCGGTGGGCGTCAGCCTCGATCGGCCCGCCGAGGAGATCGTCCAGCTCCGGGCGTTCGCCCCGGACGAGGACAACCAGCTGTACATGCAGCGGTATCTCCAACGCCGGGCGGGAACGGTCCGCCTCGACGTCGCACCGGGACGGACCATCGGCTCGCCCGATCCGACCGCCGTCGAGGGGCTGTCGATCGAGTCGTTCACCGGCGCGGGGAAACCGATCGAGCTCGGTGTCGGCGGGCTCCGGGTCCGTGAGTCGCCCCGCCGACGTGGTGCGGTGATCCTGACGTTCGACGACGGCCACCACACCCAACTGGACGTCGCGAAACCGATCCTGGACGAGTTCGGCTACCCCGGCGTCGTCGGCGTGGTGCCGTGGTTGGTGGAGGAGGACGACCGGATCTCCGCTCGGGAGCTTCACGGGATGGTGGCCGACGGCTGGGAGATGGCCTCACACCCCCAGCGCCGCGACACGCCGTTGCCGACGCTGTCGAAGTCGCGCCAGCGCGACGCCATCGAGCGCTCGAAGCGGTGGTTCGTGGAGGAGGGCTTCGCGGGCCGGGGCGAGACGCTGATCTGGCCGTTCGGTGCGTTCGACGAACGGACGCTCGACCTCGTCGGCGAGTACCACCGGCTCGCCTTCGGCGGCGGTGCCTCGCCGGCCCCGTGGGCGATCACCGAACCGGGCTGGGTGCCGCGGGTGAACGGCGACGATCCGGCGGCCGTCCGCCAGGCCGTCGACGCGGCCGCGCGCTTCGGGACGGTCGCCACCGTGATGTACCACACCATCGGGGAGCATCGCCTCTCGGCCGACGGCCTCCGTGAGCAGCTCCGGTACATCGACCGCGCCGACGTCGACGTGACCCTTCCCTCGAAGCTGGCCGACGCACAGCCGTACTGACCGGGATCGCTCCGGCCGAACCGTTCATCCGTAGGATTCGCCCTCGCGCGCCTCGGCGTCCAGCCGCCGGATCGCGGCCTGGGCGTTGCTCGCGTCGTAGCCGAACAGCACGTCGTCCGCGTAGGCGTTCGCGACCTCGGCGGCGTGAACCAGATCGTCGATCTCGACGTCGACCGCGTAGAGCTCGATCGCGAGCGGCGCGTCGAGCACGTCGCGAAAGCCGCTCGCGAGCGATTCGAGCCAGTAGGTCGTGCCGTAGGCCGTATCGTACAGCGGCACCACGAACTCGTCGACGTGTTCGGCGAGCGAGGCGAGGTCGATCCCCGAGCGCTCGTGGAGGTGGCCTGGGTAGGGATCGGGATGGAGGGTGAGCGAGAGCGCTCCGTCCACGCGGTCGGCGGCCTCGCCCACGAACTCGGTGACGACCGTCGCGCGCCACGCGAAGCGGTCGTCGAACTCGCTCGATTCGAACTCCTCGACGCAGCGATCGCAGAAACAGTATTCGGCTCGGGGGAAGCCGACGTCGTCGAGCCGGACGTCACCGCTCGTGTCGGCGGCGTCGGCGATGGTTTCGAGCAGGCCCGCGCGGTAGTCGGGATGGGTCGGACAGACGTACCCCCAGTCGAAGTACCGGCGCTCGCGGGTGGCGAGTTCGCCGTCCTCGTTCACGGGGACGAGCTCCGGGCTCGCCTCGGCGGCCGCGGTGTCGGCGTGACACGCGATCATGCTCGTCGCCGCGGCGACCGGCTCGCGCGCCTGGCCGCTCACCGACTTCACCTCGTAGCACCGCCGGCCGAACGCCGGCCAGTCGAGCTCCTCGGCGTTGCGCGTCACGACCCCGTACATACCCACGATGGGAGCCGAGAGAGGGTAAGCGGTTCGCTCGAACGATCATCCACGACGAAACCATCGCGCGAGCCCGGCGCTGGTCGTCATCTCGACGATGCCGAACACGACCGCGGGGAGCGTGGCCGCGGCCGGGAACCCCGCACCGACGAGGAGCGCGGCGGCGACGGCGAAGTCCCGCATCCCCACCGACAGCACCGCCGCGATGCGCTCCTCGCGGGTGAACCACCGGCCCACGAGCCATCCGACCGCGTACCCGCCGCCGTTGAGCACGAGCGCGCCGACGGCGACGACTGCGAGGACCCCACCACCGTTGCGGATCAGTGACGCGTTCGCCGCCGTTACGATACCGATGACGAGAATCACCATGAATCCCGATACCGAGGGATAGAGATCGTCGTACGCACCGATGCGATCGGGCCAGCGATACCTGCACCCGACGGCAGTTCCCATCGGGAGAACGACGGCGAGCACCAGCTGTTCGACGATCGCCACCGGATCGACGGCGACCGACCGCCCCACGAACAGCGTAACGGCGGCCGGAACGACCACGAGCGTCTCGACGCCGGCTGCGACGAGGACGACTGTCGCGAGGGCGGTGTCGCCGCCACCGAGTTCGGTCATCGTCGGCGTGACGAGCTCGGGCGTCACCGCACCGAGAACCACGAACCCCGCCGTGAGCGCGGGCGAGAGCCCGAGACCACGGGCGACGGCGAGCCCGAGAACCGCCATCCCGGTCTGGGCGACGAGAATCGCGACCAGCGCCCGTCCACGGAGCCGGCGGAACCGTTCGGGGGCGAGCGTCAGCGAGACTGCGCCGATCATGACCGCGAGAATCGGCGTCGTCAGCGGAGCGAGGGTCGCCACCGACGGGACAGCGATCCCCACGCCGACCGAGAGCAGCACCCACACCAGCAGGTAGTCGTCGACGAGTGCGGCACCGCACGTCACGACACGATGGGGCATCGATGTACTCCGGCTGTCGTACGCGGAGTTACTGTTTGATCCCGTCGAATCCAGTGCAGGTGTCGAACCGACGCGGGCGGCTCGATCGTTTCCCTACTTCGAACCGGTGGCCACGAACAGGAGCCCGAGCAGGAGCCCGACGACGAGCAACCCCCCACCGCCGAGGGCGTAGAGTTCGGTGGTCGTCCACTGGAACCGATCGCCGTAGCGCACGATTCCCGCCGTGACTAACAGGGTGAGCCCCGATCCAACGAGCGTCGTCACGAAGTCGAACCCGAATCGAGCGCCAGGATCGGCCATGATCCACCACTCTCACTGCCACGGGTTCGTTCTTCGGGTGGCTGCTGCAAGCCGCTCTGGGGATCACTGTCGTCGTCGCTCTCGCGGAAAACGGGAGGTGGCGTCGTCGGCCGTGTGAGTCTACCGACGCAGCGCGACGCCGACGGCGAGTGCGATCGTGAGCAGGGCAACCACGGCGGTGAGTTTTCGTGACATCACGCGGGACGACAGCACAGCGGCATATAATCGTTGTGCCATCGCGTCGCGGATCGAGTGCGTGATCGCCGGGTCGATCCGCCCCTCACACGCTGATGTGCTCGGCGAGGTCCTCGCGGATGAGGGTCTCGCAGTACGCACACCGCACGCCGTCGTCGAGCACCGCAAAGCGCGACGCCACGGGCTCGCCCTCGGTGGAGATGCAGTCGTGGTTCGGACACGAGAGGACACCCTCCACGGTGTCCGGCCGCTCGACCCGGTGTTTCTCCGCGACGCCGTACTCCCGGATGATGTTGATCGACGCCGCGGGCGCGATCAGCGAGATCACGTCGACCTCGTCCTGGCTGAGCTCGCGGCCCTCGATCTTCACGACGTCCTTGTGGCCGAGCCGGTCGGAGGGAACGTTCATGCCGACGCTCACGACCTCGTCGGTCGAGCTGTCGATCCCGAGGATCGCGAGCACGTCGGGCGCGTGCCCGCCCGCGATGTGATCGATCACCGTCCCGTCCTGAATCTTGCTGACCCGGAGCTCGTGGTCGTCGCGCTCGCTCATCGTTCCCCTCCGTTCACGCTGTCGTCGGTAGCGCCCGCTGCCCCCCCACTGTCGGCGTCGTCGAGCAGCAGATCGAGCAGCGCCATCCGGACCGGGACGCCGTTGTGGGCCTGCTCGAAGTATTTCGCATGGGGGGTCGCGTCGACGTCGGGGGCGATCTCGTCGACCCGTGGGAGCGGGTGCATCACGACACACTCCTCGCGGGCACGCTCCATCGTCGCGGCGTCGATCCGGTACTCGCCCGCCACCGCGCGGTACTCGCTCTCGTCGGGGAAGCGCTCGCGCTGGATCCTGGTGACGTAGAGCACGTCGAGTTCGGCGAGGACCTCGTCGAGATCGTCGTGCTCGCGGACCTGCGCGCCGGCCTCGTGGAGGTCGTATCGTACGGAACGGGGAAGCCGCAGACTCTCCGGACTCACGAAGTGCTGGCTGGCGTCGAACTTGGTGAGTGCGTACGCGAGCGAATGTACGGTTCTGCCGTACTTCAGATCGCCCATGATCCCCACCGTGAGATCGGTGAGCCCGCCCGCGTTCTCGCGCATGGTGTAGAGGTCGAGCAGGGTCTGAGTGGGATGCTGGCCCGCGCCGTCGCCGGCGTTCAAGAGTGGAACATCGACGAACTCGCTCGCCATCGTCGCTGCGCCCTCGCTGGGATGGCGGAGCACCAGCGCGTCGGCGTACCCCGCGATCACCCGCACGGTGTCGGCGAGACTCTCGCCTTTGGTCGCGCTGGAGGAGTCGACCGGTCCCATGTCGAGGGCGTCGCCGCCGAGGCGCTTGATCGCGGCCTCGAAACTCATGCGCGTGCGCGTGCTCGGCTCGAAGAAGCACAGGCCGAGCAGCCGCCCCGCGTGGCGCTCTCGATCCGGAGGATCGCGCTCGATGGCGGCCGCACGGTCGAGCACCGTCTCGATGTCGGCGCGCGAGAGGTTCTTCGCGGTGATGACGTGGTTACGATCGAGCATCGGTCGTGGGGCACCTCCGTTCCCCGACTGGATGGCTCATTCTCGTGTCGAGTCGGACGGCCGATTACCTTGTAGCTGTGGATACGGTGGTCGAGCGGCGGCTGGTGCCAGGGCCGGCCAAACGACGGGCTTTTTGAGCACCCGGCGGGTATCGGACGAGAATGACTACCACGGAGTCGGGGAACGCGGAGGCCGGGTTCCGGTTCTGGGCCCCGGCGATCGTCGCCGGCACGGCCCTGTTTCTCGGCGTTCTCGACACGACGATGATGAACGTGGCCGTGCCCTCGATTGTGGCGGACCTCGACACCACGGTGAACGCGATGCACGGGGCGATCGCGGTGTACTCGACCGTGATGGCCGCGCTGATCGTTCCCGGCGGGGCGCTCCGGTCGGTCGTCGACACCAGACGACTCCTCGTGATCTCGCTGCTCGTCTACAGCGTCGGCACGCTGCTCGCGGGGGCGAGCCCGAACATGCTCACGCTGTTCGTGGGCTGGTCGATCATCGAGGGAATCGCCGCCGCGGTCATGCTCCCGCTCACCTACTCGATCATCGTCGAGAACTACGAGGGGAGCGCCCGCACCAAGGCCTTCGGCGCGATCGGCGGCGTGACCGCGGTCGGGACCGCCATCGGCCCGATGATCGGCGGCGTGCTCACGACCTTCGGCTCCTGGCGGTGGGGCCTGTTCGGCGAGCTCGGCCTCGTGCTCGTGGTGCTCGCGTTGACCCGCTATCTCGACTCGCAACCGAGCGATCGGCAGGTGTCGATCGACATCGGCGGCACAGTGTTGTCGATCCTCGGCGTGGTCACGATCGTCGGTGGCACTCTGCTCGCCGGGCGCTACGGCTGGGTGCGCCCGCTGCGCCCGTTCGTCGTGAGCGGGGTGCGGATCGAACCACTGGGGTTCTCGCCCGCGATCTGGTCGATCGCGGTCGGCGTGGCGTTGCTCGCCCTGTTCGTCCAGTGGGAGACTCGCCAGGCACGCGCGGGTCGCCCCCTCCTGATTCCGCCGAGCGTCCTCCGCACCCGGACGTTCGCCGCCGGGATCGCCACGTTCGCCGCCGAGTCGCTCTTCCTGTCGGGCTTTATGTTCTCGATGCCGGTCTTCCTCCAGTCGGCGCTCGGCTACTCGGCGTTTCAAACCGGCCTCGCGCTCCTCCCGTTCTCGGTCGCGACGCTGCTCGTGGCCACGATCTCGACGGGCTGGCGCGCGTACGTCGCGCCGAAGCACATCGTCCAGGGCGGGCTCGTGTTGATGGCCGCAGGACTATTGGGCCTCGTCGCGCTGACCGACCTCGATCTGACGCTCCTCGAGATGGTGCTGCCGATGGCGGTGATCGGTGTCGGTCTCGGGCTGTTCACGGGCCAGCTCGTCGATCTCACCATGTCGGCGGTCCCGTCGTCGGAGGCCTCGGTGGCGTCGGGCGTCATCAACTCGCTGAGCCAGCTCGGCTACGCCTTCGGGACCGCCGTCACCGGCTCCTTTCTGCTCGCCGGGTTCTACGGGAACGTCGTCGACGGCGTGACGCGGTTCGCCACGGGGTCGTCGGTCTCCGGCGACGAGCGACGACAGCTGGTCGTGGCGCTCGAAGATCGGGTGGACGCGACGACACAGGCTCAGCAAGAGGCGTTCGTCGATCAGCTACCTGCCGAGACGCGCGAGCAACTGCTCGACGTCGTTCGGACGGCGATGGAGACCGCCCAACGGAGGGTGTTGCTGCTCATCGTGGTGTTCGTCCTTCTCACTCTCGTCGCAGCGAGTCTCCTTCCCACAGTACGACCACGGCGAGTCTCGGGCACGAAGCCGAGCGATACCGACGATTGATCGGGCAGACCATGGCCGACGGCCACTCGCTACAGCACGACGTACCCTACGGCGTACGCGACCGACGCGACCGTGACCGCGGCGAGACCGGTGAGGATCGCGGTGAGCAGCGTTTCGGCGTCGAGCAGCTGCCGACCGCGTCGTCGACCGTTTCTCTCGCGTCGCCACACCAGCGGGAGCGAGCCGACGATACCGACGGCGAGCACGCCGAAGACGAACGGAGACGCCGAACTCACCGTCGGGGACGGCACCACGACCGGGGCCGCCACGTAGACGAGACCGATCGCCGCCCACCGATGGACGTAGGCCCGGAGCGCGCGCCTGGTGAGCGCACAGTAGACCAACGCCCCGAACCAGACGGTCGCGAGCTCGATCCAGAAGGAGAGGAGCAAGTTGACGGTGGGATCGGCCGCGAGGACGATCCGTTCGTCGACGGGCGAGACGTCGAACGGGTAGAACAGCTGCGGCGGCGAGCCGGTGAAAAAGTCCCCGAACGGGTGACTCGCGAGGCCGACGAGCGCGCTGAGGAACACGCCAGGCGGTGAGAGGTGGCCGAACCGAACGGCAGCCACGGTCACGAGGAGGCCGGCCACCACGAACGCCGTCGTCACGAACACGGCGAGCCATCCGCTCAGTACCCCGACGGTGGCGATCAGACCACCGAGAAGCGCGAGGCCCGCGATTCGCTCGGCACTCGCCGAGACGCGGCTTCCGTCCACGTCTTCCCGGCTCGTGCTCGCGCGACTCCACAGCCAGAACGCGACGGCGGCGACGGTGGCGACGACCAGCGAGTGGGTCGCTGCGCGGTGGACCACGTTGCCGGTCGCCCAGAACCCCTCGGCCGCGTCTGCCGCGCTCTCGGCCCCGAGCAGCCCCGTCGGTGCGTAGAGGATGTCGACGTCCGGAACAGCGGCGAACGCGGCGGTGCTCGCGCCGATCGCTAGAGCGCGTTCGCGCGAGCAGCCGAGGAGGCGCGCGCCGCCCGCCGCGAGTGCGAACCCGGCCATCGCGTGGCCCACGAACATCGTGGTCCTATCGTGCCTGGCGCGCGTCGAGCCGTGCCGCCAACTGATCCGAGATGTCCGTGAGGTGGGCCGTCGCGAAGATCGCGACGAGGACGCCACCGACGATGTCGTAGAAGAGGTCGAGCATGGTGTCCTCGAGACCGTACTGGGTGAGAACCTGTGCCGTGCCGAAGGCGGCCGCGGACTCGGCGATCAGGAACTCGAGGAGTTCCCAGACCACGCCGAACGCGACGATGAACAGCAGCAGATAGACGAAGGTGAACGCCGGCGGCATGGAGATGTACTCGGTGTGCTCCTCCAGGGCGCGCGTCGTCGCGTAGGCCACGCCGGCGACAAGCGAGGACGACAGCGCGTGGGTGACGTGATCGTACCACCAGAGCGAGCTGTACGCGCTCGAAAAGTCGAAAAACGGCAGCGGAACCGTCCCGATCGCGTGGAGGAACATCGCGGTCGTGATCCAGAGCACGATCCCGGCGTCCATCGTGAGCGTGTAGCGGCGTTCGAGCAGCGCCGGGAGGAACGTGACCAAGAGCGCGATCCCGGCGTTCGTGACGATCCCGACCTCGCCGGAGAGCACGGCGAGCGCGACGATCGCCGCGAGGATCAGCTGCATCACTCGCACCAGCTGCGCCTGGCGCGTGGGCGAGATCCCGAGCCGACGACGGATGTTCACGCCACACTCCTCGTAGTCGACCGTGTTCGAGCGTTCTCACGCAGCCGTCGCCGGAAGTACCACACGAACACGCCGGCGGCCACGAGCCCGGCGACGAACGTCGTGAGGAAAAACAGCATCAGCTCCGTGTTCGTCTCGAAGAAGGCCGTCCCGAGGTACTGTGCCGAAACCCACGAGCCAAAGGCCCAGATCCCGGCGATGCCGAGGGTCGCGATCACCGCAAACCAGACCGCAAAGCCCGGCGTCATCCGCACCGTCGTGGTCAACTGGAGACAGACCACCACGAGCAGCGCGAGCGTGGCGACCGCGATCCCGCCGACGAACTCCGCGAGGAAGGGGAGTCCGACGGCGTTCAGCGCGAACGGGAGCACGGTGAGTGCCAGTAGTGGCCACGGGGTGGTGCGCTGCCACGACCGCTCGACCCACGCCGGGACGGCGGCGACCGCAACCGCGACGCCCGCACCGACCGCCGTCACCAGCTCGCCGGCGAGGAAGTTCCCGACGCCGGCCACCGCGATGACCGCCACGAACAGCCACGCGATGGCGGCGTTCGTGCGCTCGTCCTCGATGAACCACTCCTCGGGCAGTCGTTGACTCATGGGCTGTGCTCCGTGATCGTCACGGATGGTCGTCCGTGCCGTCGCGATCGAAGGCGGGGTCGCGTCCGTCGTTGAAACGGTTTCATTGCTATCGTCCTCCCTCGGTGTTCCGAGGCTCCAACCGGTGGTAGGTGCTGTAGGGAGATAAGCCTGACACCATAGAAGTATATATGGAGAAGTATTCTCCAATAGATAGGTTTAACATGGGGCCATTCGTACACGGTAACGGATCACATGAACGAGCTAATCGTCCTCGCGTTCGACAACGAAGACGGCGCACTGAACGTCAGAGACAAGCTGAACGAGCTCCAGAAACAGGAGCTCATCACGCTCGGCGACGCAGCAGTCGTCGTCCGAGAGGGTGATGGCAAGCCGAAAGTCAAGCAGGCTCAGAGCCTCGTCGGCGCTGGTGCGCTCGGCGGGAGCTTCTGGGGACTGCTGATCGGTCTCATCTTCTTCGCCCCGATCCTCGGGATGGCGGTCGGTGCGGTCACCGGCGCACTCTCGGGTCGGTTCGCCGACATCGGTGTCGACGACGACTTCATCAAGGAGGTCGGCGAGACCATCGAGCCTGGCCACTCCGCACTCTTCCTCCTCGTGGTCGACGCCCAGACCGACCGCGTCATCGAGGAGATCGAATCGTACAATCCCACCGTGCTCCGGACGAACCTCTCGGCCGAGGACGAGGAGAACCTCCGCGAGGCGTTCGCCGCCGACGACATCGTCGCCTGATCGCGGCTCGATTTTTCCGGTTACTCGTCCTGCGTCACACCGCCGTCCTCTACGGCTCCGTCCGTGCCATCGATGTCGTCAGTCTCGTCAGTCGCGACCGTCGATCCCGATTCCGGTGCGCTCGCCCCCTCCGCCACCGACTGTCCGTCCACAGCTACAGGAGATGATCCGATACTCGCTGAACGATCGCCAGCGGTGACCCACGGGAAGAGCGTGCGCGCGAACTCGAACACGACGACGAGGATCAGCGGGCCGAGGAAGATGCCGTACCAGCCGAAGAGCAGCGGGCCGAACGTGTAGGCCAGCATCACGAGACCGACGTGGAGCGATCGGCCGCTGACGTACGGACGCAGCAGTTGATCCGGGATGTAGTCGACGATCGCTACCGACACCAGCGCGAACGCCGTCGGGAACCAGAGCGTCTCCGGGTCGCTGACGAGCGCGTCGACGAACAGCAGTGCAGCGAGCGGCACCCAGACGATCTTCATCCCGATGAGGGGCACGAGGCTTCCTGCCCCGACCAACAGCCCGACGAGCACCGGTTCGGGCACCCGGACGGTTTCGGGGGCGAAGAGGTTGAGCGTGACGTACACCACGACCCCGAGAACGCCGGTCGCGAGCGCGTTCAGGACGTTCCCGAAGTAGACGTTCTCGAGGTCGCGGTCGATCGCCGAGAAGTACGCCTCGGTGACGCCACCCTCGCTCACGAACGTGCCCCGGCCCCACCGGGCGATGCGGTAGTCGTCGCGAAGCAGGTAGAAGGCGATGACGAGCGCGATGAACAGGTGCAGCCCCACGTCGACCAGCGTCCCGAACGACGCGGCCACGGCGTCGATCACGGGCGCGAGAAATCGGTTCAGATCGAGCGCGAACAGCTGGCTCGGGTCGTTCAGCACGCGACGAACGGCCACCTCGAACCCGTTCACGAGAGTCGTTGCGCTGGCGTACGGTCCCACCAGTCCATCGAGCCCGGCCAGTGCGTCCGCGCCGAGCGCCTGCGAGAGCTGTCCGACGGCGATGACGAGCGTCCACCCCACCAGGCCGAGGACCGGGAGCGAGACGGTCACGAGCGCGGTCACGACCGCGAGCGTCCGCGATCCGAGGCGCGCGTCGAGACGCTGGAACACCGGCCGCGTCACGTAGTAGACGAACACGCCGAGCACCACGGTCCCCACGTACCGCCACGCGACGTACGCGATCGCGGCAGCGAGCACGGCCGTGGCGAGCCACACTGCGACCCGCGCGCGCTCGATTTCGCCGTCGAATGCGACCTTCATTCTGCCACTCGAACGGGGTCACGGCACGAGGGGGGTTAACCGTGTGGTGTGTGAGAGCGGCACGACGACGTCAGGTGGCTACGGCCGACCGAGCGACGCGTATCGAGAGACGAAACGACGTGCTCGGGACGCCGCGCGGATCGTCGGCGGAGAGATCGAATCGGCAGCCGAGACAAGGTTTATCCAGCGTCCGTGAGAAAAATAGCCAATGGCGTCGCGTCTCTCGACCGGGATCGGACTTCTCGACCAGCGCCTCGGCGGTGGCATCCCCACCGGCAGCATCGTCGCGTTGAACGCGCCGCCCGCGAGCCAGGCCGAACTCCTGCTCTACGAGTTCATGGCCCCCCGCGAGACGCTGTACCTCACGCTCGACCGAACCGAGCTCGCGGTCGCGGACGGGCTCCGCCGGACGGCGATCGACACCGGCGACCCGACGATCCAGTACGTCGCCGCCGAGTCACGGGTCGATCACGCGATCGAGCTGTTCCACGACCTCCCCGAGCGCGCGACGCTGATCGTGGATCCGCATACCGTGATCGAGCGCAAGGAGCGCTCGCGCTTCGAGGAGTTCATGACCCAGCTCCGCCTCCACGTCATCGACACCGAGAGCGTCGCCGTGTTGCACTGCCTCGACGGGCGGAACGTGCCGGCGCTGCGTGACACCACCAGCCACATGGCCGACGTGATCCTCCAGCTGACGGCCACCACCGCCGGCGCGTCAGTCGAGACCAGACTCGCCGTCCCCAAGTTCCGCGGCGGGCGCGCGCTCACCGAGACCCTCAAGCTCCAGCTCACCGACAGCGTCGAGATCGACACCAGCCGCGACATCGCCTGATAGGGATCGTTGTGAGTCATTTCGGTATGTCGCCGACACGCGATCGGCGACTACCGGTAAACAGTCACAACGATCCCTATGAGACGTCGGTGCGGGCGCGACTCGATCGTGTGACGACGGCGGAAAGACATCCGGCGGGAGCCATGCGTTGACGTCCCATCGATGCGTTTAATAGTAGATGCGTCGACGTGTGTAACGAACGCCGAAGACAGATGACGCAAACAGTCCTGATCGTCGACGACGATGCGGGGATGCGCGAGCTGCTCCGGTTCAAGCTCGGCAAGAACGACTTCGAGGTCGCGACGAGTTCGAACGGCCGCGAGTGTCTCGACTATCTCGAAGCGGAGCCGCTGCCGGATCTCGTGTTGCTCGACATCATGATGCCGTACATGGACGGCCACGAGGTCCTCGATCGGATCCGGGACGAGATCGACGCCGCCCTGCCGGTGGTGCTGTTGACGGCGGCGGAGTCGCGCGAGGAGATCGACGACGGGATCGAGGTGAGCGACCACATCGAGAAGCCGTTCCGGATGAACGAGGTCGTCGACTGCGTGGAGCACGTTCTCGACGGGTCGTTGGCGTCGGATTGATGGGAAGCCAACGGCTCCGGGCTGGGACGGGACCGGCGGAGAAGTGACGCCGTCGGGGAACTACTCGTCGGTTTCGACGCCTTCGAGCTCCTCGGTGATCTCGTCGGCGTCGACGTCGGCGTCTTCGAGCTCTTCTTCGATCGCTTCGAGATCGGCTTCCTCGCCGCCACCGCCACCCATACCGCCCATCATGCCACCCATGCCGCCCATCATCCCGCCGGAGCCGTCGATGACCTCCTCGACGATCACGCGGTCGAGATCGAGCCGATCGATGAGGTCGCCGAGGATCTGCTGCTTGCCCATCATCCACTGCTGGTCGAACTGGAGCTGGGGGGACTGCTCGATGTAGAGGGTCTCCTTCTCGACGGTCTCGGTCTCGAACTCGGGTTCGGCCTCTTCGTCCTCGTCGTCACCCTCGTCCGCTGCCTCGTCTGGCTCGACCATCCGTTCCTCTTCGACCTCGTCGACCTCGATCCGCATGTCGAGGTCGGCGTCGAAGTACATCCCCAACATTCCCTCGGCGCGCTCGATGCGGTCGTCGACGGTGTCGAGCACCTCGTACTCGTACTCGACGTCCTCGCCCGCGAGCGGGTGGTTGAAGTCGACGCGTGCGCGCCCGCCGATGATGGTGTTGACGTGGCCGTGCTCGCCATCGATGTCGACGTGGCCGCCGGGGTAGCGGTCGTCCTCGGGGATCTTCTCCGCACTCAGCGTCCGGACCTCCTCCTCGTCGTACTCGCCGAACGCCTCGGCTGCGGGCACGGTCACCGAGCCGGCGTCGCCGGCCTCACCGCCGATGAAATCCTCCTCGACGGCGTCGAAGAGGTGCCCCGCACCGACCGCGATCACGCGCGGCTCGAAGGTCTGCTGCTGGTCGTCGACGCCCTCTTCCTCGGCGACTTCCTGATCGGTGGTGTCGACGAGCTGGTCGTTCTCGACCGAGCGGGCGGTGTACGCGAGGCGAACGAAGTCGCCCTCCTGGATGCCGCTGGCCTCGGTTTCATCGGTGTCAGCATCGCTGGGCTCGTCGTTCGGTTCGGCTGCCTCGGGCTGATCGTCGGTCATGTGCGCACTCACACCCGTTCGACGTTTAAGAACAACGTTTCGTGTTCAGGAGCTTCGAGCAGGCGAACCGAAACGCTCCGGCGACGAGCGGCGGAGACCTTATCCTACTCAGACGAGTTCACTACGGCATGGCTGATACCACCAATGCGAGCCAGACCCTCTCTCGTGAGGATGTCGCGGCGGAGCTGGAGTCGCTAGCGAACGAACTGCGGGGAACCGAAGGCGAAATCGACGTCGCCGTCGGCAACAAATCGGTGACGCTCAGCCCGGACGAAACGGTCGACTACGACGTCGAAGTGAGCGAACGGGAGCCGATGATCGGCGACAAACGCGAATCGATCAGCATCGACGTGAGCTGGAAAGCCGACGAGTAGTCCATCGCGGCGCTCATGTAGCGGAGTCGAGTGGCACCCGCCAGAGGCTACCGAATGTACGAAGTCGAACTCAAGGTCCGTGCCGCCCACGAACCGGTCCGGGAAACGCTCGTGGCCCGCGAAGCCACGCGCCTCGGAGTCGTCGAGCAGGACGACACGTACTACGACGCTCCCCACCGATCGTTCGCCGAAACCGACGAGGCGCTCAGACTCCGCCACGAGATGCAAGAAGAGAACGTGGAGAGCCCAGAGGACGCGGAAAGCACAGAGGAGAGCACGACCCACCTCACCTACAAGGGACCGCTCGTCGACACGACATCGAAGACGCGCGAAGAAGCCGAAACCGTCGTCGACGACTCCGAGGCGGCCGAGACGATCTTCGAGGCCCTCGGATTCTCGCCCGCCGCGAGCGTACGGAAACGCCGCGAACGGTTCGCTTTCGGAGAGTACACGGTGGCCCTCGATAGCGTCACGGACGTGGGACAGTTCGTCGAGATCGAGCGAACGGTCGAAACGGAGGCCGAAATCGACCGCGCGCGCGACGGTGCACGCGAACGCCTCGCCGACCTCGGTCTCGATCCCGACGACCAGCTCCGAACGTCGTATCTCGCCCTCCTGCTCGATGCGCGCGAGACGGCGGACGAGCAGAACGAGCGTGACGGAGGCGATAACCAGCGATAATCCTCCTGTGCGCAAAAGTTTCCGTAAGTTATAGACCGGCCGGCCGCGAACCCCGATCATGACCGAACGGAACATCCGAGTCGAGGCGCTCGACCGGCCCGCAGTCGACGACCAAACCGTCGAGATCGTCGAGCGGAAGGGCATCGGCCATCCCGACTCGCTCTGCGACGGGATCGCCGAGAGCGTCTCGCGCGCGCTCGCGGCCGCATATCTCGATCGGGTGGGGACGATCCTCCACTACAACACCGACGAAACTCAGTTAGTGGCGGGCAACGCCGCGCCCGCCTTCGGCGGCGGCGAGGTGATCGAACCCATCTACATCCTGATCGTCGGGCGCGCGACCAGCGAGTACGAGGGCACGACGATCCCGACCGAGCCGATCGCGCTCCGGGCGGCCAGGCAGTACCTCGACGCCCACGTTCCCCACCTCGACGTCGGCACCGACGTGATCCTCGACGCGAAGCTCGGCGAGGGCAGCGGCGACCTCCAGAACGTGTTCGACGACGGCAGCGTCCCGATGGCCAACGACACGAGCTTCGGAGTGGGCCACGCGCCGCTCTCGGAGACCGAGGAGATAGTTTTGGACACCGAGCGCCGTCTCAACGGCGAGTACGCGACCGACAACCCTGAACTCGGCTCCGATATCAAGGTGATGGGCAAACGCGAGGGCGACCGGATCGACGTCACCGTGGCGGCGGCGATGATCGACGCCCATATCGAGAGTCTGGACGCGTACACCGACGCGGTCGACGGCGTGCGCGAGTACGTCACCGATCTCGCGCGCGAGCACACCGACCGCGAGGTCGACGTCCGCGTGAACACCGCCGACGACTACGACGAGGGTTCGATCTACCTTACTACCACTGGGACCTCGGCCGAGCAGGGCGACGACGGCTCGGTGGGACGGGGGAATCGGGCGAACGGCCTCATCACCCCGAACCGGTCGATGTCGATGGAGGCCACCTCGGGCAAAAATCCCGTCAACCACATCGGGAAGCTCTACAATCTGCTCTCGACCGAGATTGCCGAAAGCGTGGTGGACGAGGTCGACGGCATCCGCGATCTCCGGGTCCGGCTCGTGAGTCGGATCGGCCAGCCGGTCGATCAGCCCCACGTCGCCGACGTCCACGTCAGCACCGAATCCGGCGTCGCGGTCGGCGATGTCGAGAATGAAGTCGGGCGGATCGTCGACCGCGAACTTGGCGATCTCAGCGACGTGACCCGTCGGGCCGTCGACGGCGAGATCGCTACGTTCTAACACCTGTTTTCCAAAAATTATTTTATGTGTTGAAGCTAACCAGCAGTATGTGATCGTTCGATTTACCGCCACTGTTGACGGGCTTGTTCAAGATTCCACAGACAAGGAGTTTGAATGCAATGGCTTTGATGCGAAGTTGATATTTAAACAGGGATTACTTTCCGAAGTCTCTATTGAAAGAGAGCTTAGTGATAATGAAATAGAAGATCTCGACAACAGAATTGAAGAAGCCGGGCCGAACAGTCCTGGAGTTATTTCGTTAGGCATTCCACAAGGAATCAGAGACAACGCTTACAATACGCTACAAACAATCGAATCTTTGTTTGGGTTGCACAATATCAAAAAGCTATACTGGCGCGATGCTACGATGGAACTCATACCTCAGGA